>NZ_JBEOOL010000004.1:0-186194 GCF_040309225.1 Pseudoalteromonas sp. GW168-MNA-CIBAN-0100
CGGGTCATTAGCTCAGTTGGTAGAGCAGTTGACTTTTAATCAATTGGTCGATGGTTCAAATCCATCATGACCCACCACCCTCTAATACTTTCCTTTATATTCTTTTTTAAATTCCTATTCTAATTTTTATAAACAGCTTTACTAGTTTGCTGTTATTTGTGTTTATATTCTCGTATAATTCGCCCTAATTAATGCACTGTAGATAAGTGGTCGAGAACATGAGTCTAGCTCAAACTATTATGCCTGAAGGTTATATTTTCCCCCCTAAGCCAGCACCGTTAACAAATGACGAGCAAGGCGAATATAAAGCGCGTATAAAACAATTACTAAAAGATAAAAATGCAGTACTTGTTGCACATTATTATACCGATCCTGAAATTCAAGCACTTGCTGAAGAAACCGGCGGCTGCGTTGCCGATTCGCTAGAAATGGCGCGTTTTGGTGCACGTCACGATGCAGATATGATCATCGTCGCGGGCGTGAAATTTATGGGTGAAACAGCCAAAATTTTAACGCCAAATAAAACGGTTGTTATGCCAACGCTTGAAGCGACGTGTTCGCTAGATATTGGTTGCCCGATAGACGAGTTCTCAGCGTTTTGTGATGAGCACCCTGACCGTAAAGTGGTTGTGTATGCAAACACCTCTACCGCAGTTAAGGCGCGTGCAGATTGGATTGTAACCTCATCATGTGCACTTGAAATAGTAGAGCACCTTGATGAGCAAGGCGAAAAAATCATTTGGGGCCCAGATAAGCACCTTGGTAGTTATATTCAAAAAAATACCGGTGCTGATATGCTTATGTGGAATGGCGCATGTATTGTACATGACGAATTTAAAACTAAAGCCCTAAAAGATATGAAGGCGCTACACCCAGATGCAGGCGTATTAGTTCATCCTGAGTCACCAGCAGAAATTGTTGCACTTGCCGATTCGGTTGGATCTACGAGCCAATTAATTAAAGCTGCGCAAACAATGGACAATAAAAAGTTTATTGTAGCAACCGATCGCGGCATCTTTTATAAAATGCAGCAACTATGTCCAGATAAAGAGTTTTTTGCGGCTCCAACGGCAGGTGAGGGCGCTTCATGTAAAAGTTGCGCACATTGCCCTTGGATGGCAATGAATGGCTTAAAAGCGATTGAGGAAGCCCTCATAAGCCCTAAAGGTAAAGAAGTATTCGTTGATATGGATTTACGCGAAGGCGCACTTAAGTCGCTTAATCGCATGCTTGAATTTACTGCGAGCATGGCTAAGTAATTTTAAAAGTATAAATTAAAACGGTTAGGTCTTAGATTTAGCCGTTTTTTGTGCCTATAGATAAGCTATTGCTTGATAAGTAAGCATTTAAAGGCTCATATTTAAAAATGCCTTGCACCTTAAGGGTCTATTTCATACTATAGCGCGCTGTTGCATTACACAATTGCAGCACTGTGGAGGGATGGCTGAGTGGCTGAAGGCGCACGCCTGGAAAGTGTGTTTAGGTTTATCCCTAACGAGGGTTCGAATCCCTCTCCCTCCACCATTATTCTTAGAGCCCAGTTACTAATATCGAAAGGTATTAGTAACTGGGTTTTTTAATGCCTTCGCAATGACTAACTATTAACTAAATAGAGTGTTGATAACATGCCGACAAGCTCATGTTTTTCAATTGGCTTTGAAACGTAGCCATCAAATAACTGCCTGTATATTTCTTTTTGCTCTGTAAAAACATTAGCGGTTAACGCGATAACAATTTGTTCGTTATTAAGCGCCTTAATTTTTTTACATGCCTGAAGACCATCCATTTTAGGCATTTGAATGTCCATAAAAATAATGTCTGGCTTGTGTGACTCGTATAATGAGATTGCTTCTAAACCATTGTTAGCAATAATAATGGTGGCTTTTGTAGGCTCAAGCATCGCAGATGCAACAAGCTGATTTATTTTATTATCTTCAGCTAATAAAATAGTTTTTCCAGATAGGTCAGGAAGCTCAACATTTTTTGTTATTAATGTGCTTTCATCAATCTGTGCTTGTTTTAATGGTAAGTACACATAAAACTGACTACCTGAATCTAATTGGCTTGTTACTTTAATTTCGCCATTCATTAAACCTATTAATGATTTAGTAATAGGTAAACCAAGACCTGTACCGCCATATTCACGCGTAGTTGATTGCTCTGCTTGTTCAAAGCGCTCAAACAATCGCTCTATAGCCTGCTCAGAAATTCCAATTCCGGTGTCTGATATACAACAACATATTTTGTTTTCGTCGGTTAGCCTAAACGTTACTGTAACGCCACCTTGCGAGGTAAACTTAATCGCATTAGATATTAGGTTTAAAAATATCTGTCTGAGTCTAACGGGGTCGCCTACCCAATACTTATGCTCAATATTAATTATAAATTTGAGATATATATTTTTATCACTGGCTTGCAGGCCAAGATCAGACTCTAAGTGGTGAATAAGTTCAAAAAGGTCGAATGATTTATATTCTAATGAAAGCTTCCCAGCTTCAATTTTAGAAAAGTCGAGGATATCATTAATAATAGTGGTGAGTGAGCGGGTCGAATAAAGTGATTTTTTTAAATACTCTTTTGATTTTTCATTCAATGGCTGCTCTTGCAGTAACTGTAATGTACCTAGTATGCCGTTCATAGGTGTGCGTATTTCGTGACTCATATTTGCTAAAAATTCAGATTTAGCTTGTGATGCCTGTTCAGCTAATTCTTTAGCATGTCCGAGAGCTTGTTCGTGATTAATTTGTTCGGTCAAATCGTATGCTACACCCAAATAGCCAACAATTTCATTTTCGTTATTTAATAAAGAGGTGACACTTATATTAACTTGTATGTGCTCGCCTGTAGAAGAAATGTATGTCCACTGATTGATATCAGGCTCTGTAGCCGTTGCTTTTAAGATAAACACTTCAAAACCAGGGAAAACAGGTTCATTTAACTCTGCACTAAGCTGTTTGGCTTTTTTTATAATTTCTTCTTTTAAATGAAAAATACCCGGATTTTCAATTCCAATAACGTCTTGCGCTTTATAGCCTAATAACTTTTCAGAGGCGGGATTAAACAAAGTAATTAAGCCATTTATGTCGGTCGCAATAATAGAGTAACTGGCACTGTTTAAAATACTTTGTTGAAGCATACTTATATCGGCAATTTCTTTAGTACGTAATTTTACTTCTTTTTCTAATTTTAAATTTGTTTGCTGTAATGCGAGTTTATTTTTTTTAGCCTGAAGTGTTTTTCTCTTAATTCTTTGGCTTCTTCTAAAAATAAACAATTGCATTAAAAAAGCTATAAACATACAGCCAATAGTGGCGAAAGAGCCATTAACAATGGCTTGATACTGACTAGGAAGATGAAGGTTGTAAATAAAGGCGTCTGAGGCATTAATGGTAATTTTCCACGTTCTACCCATTAATTTTATAATTTTAGTTAATTGATAATCGTTAGTTGTGCTTTTTATGCCATAACTAAAAAAGTCAGTCTCAGTACTGTTATTTAAATCACTTATCGTTAGTTGATTTTCATCAATGTGTGAAAGTGAGTCTAAAATTTTATCGATTAATAACGGCGAATATGCCCAACCTAAAAGCTCATTAAGGCGCTGTTTTTTATTATCAGAAATAGTAATGGTTTTATATATTGGCACTAATATTAAAAAGCCTTGATGCGAGAGTTTACTCGCTTGCACTAAAGTCAGTGGCGCCGTTAATTGGGTTGTATTATTTATGGCAGCATTTAGTGCTGCCTGTTTGCGCATGCTCTCTGATCCAATATCTAATCCAATTGCTTGTAAGTTTTTTTGCTCAGGAAAAATATATTGAATTATAAAATGCTCATCACTAGTCGCTACGAGTGTATTCAAATTAAATGTCTGATCGGGTCTATCGTTTTTTGCATCATTCAAAAAATTATTTAATTGCTCAACGCCAACTTTTTTTATATAGCCAATACCATTAGCTCCAGGGAATTCTTTAGCGTAGTTACGGCTCCCAGAGTAGTTAGATATGGCTTGATAGTTTAAGTTACTTGCACCTATCCCATGTACAAAGCCCTTTAAACCAAATAGCCCATATTGATACAAATCTAGCCTACTGTTAATACCTGTAGAAATCGAGGAGAGGCGGTTATTAAGCGAACTGATTATTTTATTGTCTATAGATTCTTGGTGTTTAATATGAGCAAAGTAGGTAAGTATAATTCCCGTGACTAATAAAATGACGTGAGGAAGCAGTGAGATTAATAACCCTTTATTAACCGGCCGTGCTTGAATCATTAATTAATCCTTTTTCATGAGTCGCAGTAGGTGTGTTTCTATTTTAATAACGTGATAAATATAGCACCTATTATTCAAGACACAACTTTGTTATTAATTAGAATGTATATATTTTATAGAGATTTAGAGTAGGAGGAGTGTAAAAAGTTGATTTTAAGCATCAAGATAAAATTAAAATGCATATAAATATAATAATTTTTATGTTCTTCGCTACTTTATAGCGAACAACAAAAGTATTAGCTAAAGGTGCTGATTTTTATATTTATCGATTTTTTAGTGAATATTAGGTGCTCAAAAAACAACGGATAGCTTTTAGTTTTTGCTTATAACTTTACTTTGGTAAGTTTAAATAAAGTAAAATTTAACCAATATTATGACGCTTTTAAAGGGAACTATCGCTATAGGTACGAGCGAGCAAGAGACGATGCTCACCTTACTTTTATAATTCATCCGAAACAAAACAAACACTTAATATTTTATAATATGAAAATTAAAACATTAAAAACTTATATTGTTCTATATTTTAGTAGCGTGAAAGAAAAGGTGATTACTTAAAATGTAATTACCTTATGACATGTTTACCGTGTAGGTCGAAAAAATACACGCTGCTATGCACTGCACAGTTAAAACTTAAACAAAACAAGGTAACGGAGATAACTATGGCTCACCGAGTATCTAAATTACTTGCGGCAACAGGCGCAGTATTAACATGTATTTCTATTCCTTCGTATGCCGCTGTTAATGGGCTGACAGAACAAGATGAATTTAATATAAAACTTAGATCAATTTATTTTGACCGTGACTACGATAACGACGCAAGTGACGATTCAACTTTTGCTCAAGGTATAGAGCTCAATTACACATCGGGTTATATAAACGATTTAGTGAGTGTGGGTGTATCGACTTACACCGTTGTGGATATTAATTCTACGGGTTCAGCCGCAGGTAATATTTTGCCAGCAGGTAATGAGAGCGGTGGAGTTGACGATAGCTTTTCTAAATTTGGGCAATATTTTTTAGATTTTAAATTGGGCAACAACGGTCACGTTAAAGTGGGCGGGCAAAAAACCAAAAGTATGTTGCTTAAAAGCTCTGGGAGTCGGGCTATTCCTAATACTTTTAGAGGCGTTTTTGGCGATTACAAAATTGGTAACACTAAATTATACGGTTACGTTTACGATAAATGGAGCCGTCGACACGATGATAGATGGGAAGACTTTTCTACCGATCAATCGGCAACTGGTGCTATTAGCGTAATTTGGGGCGTAGGTGCTACGCATAAAAAAGACAATCTAATATTAGAGGCTGAATATTTAAATTCGCACAATTATTTAAGTAAAATCGGGTTAAAAATCAGTTACGACATTAAGCTTGAGCAAAGTAAGTTAACCCTTTCAACTGGCATATTTACCTTACAAGATGATGGCGATTTATTTGTAACAGGCGCAGAGGGTGGTGATTTAGATGATGAAGATGCACCTGGTGCATTAACAGGTTTAACCAAAAGTGAAAACGATGGGTTTGCCTATTACCTAGATGCTGATTGGAAAAAAGATATTTGGAGTGTAGGTGCGGCATTTACTAAAGTAAGTGATGCTTGGATTGAAGATAATTTCAGTGGCGACCATGGTACAAACCCATTTCCAACTCGCTCATTAATTGGTGCTGATTTAACAAACCAAAATGAAACATCATGGCAAGCTCGTTTAGGAATTGATTTGAAAGCAGTATCGCCTGGCTTAACAACTAAATTTTACTACACAGACGGCAGCGATGCTGAAAACTCTGCGTTGGGTAAGTTAGGCGGCACAGCCGACGAAAAATATTGGGCTATAGATACCCGCTATAAAGTTGAAAAAATAAAAGGCTTAAGCTTACGCTGGCTATTTGTAGATTATACAACCGAAAAATCAGGCAGTGTTGATGGTGTTAAAGGCGATAGAGCTGACCATCGAGTTTATGTAGATTACACTATTAAATTTTAACATGACTTTTAATAAGCCAATGCAAATTTTATGCATTGGTTTTGTTTCCTTTTTTAATTACCTTTATGATAAAACTAACAAATCAATAATAAAAATTAAGCTAATATATGTTTTCTCTTCAACAGTGGCAATCACAGGGTCAATTTACTCAAATTAGTGGCCATCAAATTTTTACTAAAACAGCTGGCGATATAACTAAGCCTGCGCTGCTTTTAATACATGGCTTTCCAAGTGCTAGTTGGGACTGGGAAGGTATGTGGCAAACGCTTAGTGAACATTATTTTGTAATTACACTCGATATGCTAGGTTTTGGTTTGTCAGATAAACCTAAAAATGCAGGCTATAAAATTACTGAACAAGCCGACTTATATACTCAATTTTTAAAAACGTTAAATATTAATGATATACATATTTTAGCTCATGACTATGGCGATACTGTGGCTCAAGAGTTATTAGCAAGGCAAGTCGTTAGCCAAAGTGACTTTAAAATAAACAGTGTGTGCTTTTTAAATGGTGGGTTATTTCCTGAGGTGCATAAACCCTTATTTATACAAAAGCTTTTACTTTCAAAGCTAGGTTGGATAGTGCCAAAATTAATGAATAAACAAAAATTTGCCAATAATCTAGTTACTATTTTTGGTAAAAGTACACCGCCTTCAAAACAAGTGGTAGACACCCTTTGGGAGTTGCTAATTTATAAAGATGGTTTAGCCGTTATGCCTAAACTCATTAGTTATATAAAGCAGAGGCAGCAAAACAGAGAACGCTGGGTTGGTGCCATCATAAATAACAATATACCACTTACGTTTATAGCAGGCGCAGAAGACCCCATCTCTGGTAAGCATATGATTGAGCATTATAAAAAGCTGATCCCCAATGCGCGCGTACAAGAGTTTGTAGAGCTTGGGCATTATCCGCAAGTAGAAAATCCAGATGCAATTACGCAGGCTTATTTGAATTTTAGATATTGCCAATAAAAACGCGGCTACTAAATTAAGTGCCGCGTTTATAAATTTTAGAACTCTGAGTATTTAGGCTTTGAACCTTAATATTTTTGCTTTGGTGCTTTTAATTGTTTTTCAAACTCATCTGAAAACAATATCGTGCCATCATCTTCCTCTGTAGGGAAGGCAGCAATAAGTAAGTCATCTTCCTCAAGGCCTGGTGTCCAGCGACTAAACCAGTCAGCAAGTGGGATTGCTTTAGCGCTGCAGCCAGCCCATTCTCCAGTTGCCCATGCTTCTGCAAATTCACGAGTTGGCCAAACTGGCACACAGTCGTCATCTTCGTTGGCAAGCATAACGCAGCCATCATCATCGTTTAAAATCCATACTTGCTTGAACTGTTGTACGGTTTCGAACATATAGGCTAGGCGTTTTTTTGCTCCAAGTCCTAAAATTACTGCGTGTTCTTCGCTTAAATTTGGCGTTGTCATAATTAGCTCACTTTTAATTACTATATCTAAATTATATGCACACAAGTATATCGAGTTATATGACAGAGTGTTGAAAAGTTGCTATTTAATTTCAGCAATGCAGATCTAATTTGTAGATTGATCAGTATAATTTCTCACTAATTTGAGCGATCATTCAAAAATAAGCTTGAATGTTTGTAAAAAGGCCACATTGTAGTAAGCATATACTTAATGAAGGATTGAAAAATGACAACTGATCTACTTGCTCCGTTTAAATTAAATAACACGATTGAGCTTAAAAACCGCGTACTTATGGCACCATTAACGCGTTGTATGGCTGATGATAACTTAGTGCCAACACAAGATATGGTCGAATATTATGCTCGCCGTGCCGAAACCGGTTTAATTATTAGCGAAGCAACTATTATTCGTCCAGATGGACAAGGTTACCCAAATACTCCGGGTTTATTTACCAGCGAGCAAATTCAAGGTTGGAAAAAAGTAACTGACGCTGTGCACGCTAATGGCGGCAAAATGTTTGCACAACTTTGGCATGTTGGCCGTGTTGCACACCCTCACTTTTTTGATGGCGATGTACTTGCTCCATCGGCAATTGGCGTTGAAGGCTCTGTCCCTCGTATGCGTGAGCTTACATACATCACACCAAAAGCAGCCACTACTGATGATATTAAAAGTCTAGTTGCTGATTTCGCAAAAGCTGCTGAAAACGCAATTGAAGCGGGTTTTGATGGGGTAGAGATTCACGGTGCTAACGGTTATTTAGTTGACCAATTTTTACATTACGCTGCAAATACACGCAGCGATGAGTACGGGCAAACGCCTGAAAATATGTCGCGTTTTGCACTAGAAGTAACCGATGCGGTTATTGCAGCTGTAGGCAGTGATCGTACTGCACTTAGATTAACACCGGGTGCTTACTTTAATATGAGCGAAGATAGCCGCGATAAAGCGGTATTTGATTACTTATTACCAGAGCTTGAGAAGAGAGATTTAGCGTACTTACACGGCGGTATTTTTGACGACGGCATGCGCTTTGACTCGCTTGAAGGCAAAAGCATCTCTGAATTTTTACGTGCAGGCTACAAAGGTACATTAGTAGGTGTAGGTAGTTATAGTTTTGAGTCAGCAAAAGAGGCTATTAACGATGCTAAGTTTGACTTAATCGCTATTGGTCGTCCACTTATTGCAAATCCAGATTATATTAGCAAGGTTGCAAACGGTGAAGAGTTAGTACCATACAGCGAGGAAATGCTAGCTGAATTGAAATAAATTACTATTTGTAATAAGTTCTAGAAAATAATTAAGACACCCAAAGTTAAACCTTTGGGTGTCTTTTTTTGTACATATTCCCGCCATAAATCTTCCATATTTGTTTAATTTTTATGTAAATAAAGTTCATCCTCGTTGTCATATTTAAAATTCATACTGTCCGCGTTTTCATATTTCATAATTAAAATCAAACGGGACAACAATGTACGCTTTAAAAAACAAATCGCTTTTGAGCATGGCAATTGCTATGGCTGTATCAACATCTAGTTATGCTAACGACAACACCATAGAAGAAGTAACCGTGGTTGCTAAACCAACGAGCTACGCTAACAATGTTATTGAGCCTGCAATGCTTGAGCAACAAAGTTCGGTATCGAGCATATTATCGGTTATTGATAATTTACCGGGTATTAGCATAAATGAAGGTGATGCATTTGGTGGCGACGATTGGTCTACTACAATCACCATGCGTGGTTTTAGTATTGATGGAAACCAACAACAATTAGGTATGACCGTTGATGGCATTCCCAATGGTGGCTCTAATTATGGCGGTGGTGCTAAAGCTAACCGTTACCTAGATAGCGAAAACCTTGCAACGGTTGAAGTAGGTCAAGGTACGTCTGATATTAAGTCGGCTTCACTTGAAGCACTAGGCGGGACATTTAACTTTGTAAGTAAAGACCCAAGCCTTGAAAAAGGCACTACCTTTGCTTATACATCAGGCAGCCACGATGCCACGCGTTATTATATTAAACACGAAACAGGCACTGTTTTTAATAACACACAAGCGTACGTAAGTTACTCGCAAACAGATACAAGCCGCTGGATTGGTTCTGGCAGTAATGGGGGTAAAGACAACCAACACGCAGAGCTTAAGTTTGTATCTAATTTTGACGACTTAACACTTACCGGACGTTTATCTTACGACGATGTAAGCGAGACAAACTATAACAGCGTAAGCCTTGAGCAGTTTGAACAAACGACCGATTGGGATCAGCTAACATGGAATTGGACAGGAGTTCCGCACTTTGACCAAATGTTTGCAGAAGGTTGGGGAACGCTTCGTGAAAATACCTTAGGCTATTTAAAATTTGAATACGCGATTTCGCCAACTTCATTATTAACCGTTAGTCCTTATTACCATAAAAATTCAGGTCGTGGCGATTGGATCCCACCTTACTTAACAACGCCCGTTGATGAAAATGGCGACCCAACAACCGAGGGCGGTACTAATGCAGGCTCTTATGGTTTTGCTGATAGTGAAGGCAATCCGCTTGCACCAAATGCCGATTGTACGCAAAGTTTGAGCTGGCCATGGGAGTCGGGTCCTGGTTTAAATCCTGCGTGTTACGATGCAACAGCAACGCCGGTTATGTCTTACCGCCATACGCATTACAACAAAGATCGCTTAGGTGTAACGGCAAATTACCAAGCTACATTTGGTGATCACGATATAGAAGCGGGCTTTTGGTATGAGCAAAGCGAGCGTGACGAGTCGCGTGATTGGCACAAAGTAATTGACGCGCGTATTTATCATCACTTTGATAGCACACCTTACTGGACACAATACAAAAACACTTTTGATACCGATACATTCAAATGGTACCTACAAGACTCGATTAATTTTGGTGACTTAACATTAAATATTGGTGCAAAACAATATTTAGTTGAATTACAAAAGTACGACCACTTTGCTAACGAAAGATCAGATAAAGTAGATAGCGACTCAGACGTGTTATTTAGCGGGGGTGTATTGTATCAGCTAAATAACAGCACAGAATTATTTGCCAGTTACAGCGAGAATTTTTCAGCAATAAAAGACGGTGTACTTGAGCGAGACAGCTCAACGCTTACAAACATAGAGCCAGAAACTGCCGACAACATCGACTTTGGTGTACGTTATCAAGCTGACAGACTAACTCTTACAGCAACGGCTTACAGTGTTAAGTTTGATAATCGCATTACCTTTATTGCCCCTGGTAGTGGCACAGACGGCATTGATTACACGATTGGTACAAATGGCTCGTACGTAAATGTAGGGGGTATTGACTCAAATGGGCTCGAGCTTGCAGCAAGCTATATGCTAACACCAAGCTGGAGCGTGTACTCGTCGTATACGAATAGCAGTTCTGAGTATTCATCCGATGATCCAAATGCATACGATTCACAAGGCGTAATATTAAGAGATGAAAGTGGTAATGAGGTAGCACCAAGCTTTAGAGAAGGCGACAGCATAATAGATTCATCAGAGGATTTATTTGTGGTATCTACCGATTACTTTAGCGATGGCTTTCGTGTTGGTTTATCGGCTAAATACACCGGTGAGCGCTTAGGCGCATGGCAAGACGAAGACACTCGCACGCGCAATAAAGTAGACGGCTACACAGTACTTGATTTTAATGCAGGTTATTCAACTGACGTAGATGCCGGCCCGGTTAAAGCCATTGACGTATCGTTTGTTGTTTATAATGTTACTGACAAAAGCTACTTAGCAGGTGGTACCGGTAACGGCGCTACTTATTACATTGGTGCGCCTCGCACCGCAGCAGTTACATTTACCGCTGACTTTTAATTAGGTTTTAGTAATTGAATTAAAATAAAGCCCATCATTGATGGGCTTTATTATATGAAAGGGCGCAAACGCGATGAAAACAATTATAAAAGTAACACTATTTAGCTTAAGTGTATTAGCGAGCAACTTTGCAACAGCAGCGCAAAATGTAGTGCTGATAACGCTTGATGGAGTACGCTGGCAAGAAGTATTTAACGGGGCTGATAATAGCTTAATTAATAATACTGATTTTGTTAAAAAGCCTGAGCAATTAAAGAGACAATTTTGGGCAAAAACAGCAAATGAGCGCCAGCAATTACTTATGCCTTTTTTAACGCAAGTAGTGGCTAAACAAGGCGTAATTATTGGCGATAGAGCTAACGGCTCTACTATGTCGGTAAGTAACCCGTGGTATTTTTCATACCCTGGTTACAACGAAATACTCACCGGTGAAGTTGACGAAAGTATAAATAGTAACAACAAAGTGCTCAACCCAAATAAAACTATTTTAGAGCGTTTAGATAAGTTACCTGAGTTTAAAGGTAGCACAGCCTTATTTGGTAGTTGGGATGTATTCCCATACATTGTAAATACTAAGCGCAGTAACGTGTATGTAAATGCAGGTTTTATGTCAATTGAAGAGAATTTATTCACTGATGCGCCACTCTTAAATGCGCTACAAAGTGAAATCCCCAGTCCTTGGTATAACGTACGACTAGACAGTTTTACATATCGCTTTGCTAAAGCGTATATGTTGGCTAAAAAGCCTAAGTTGTTAGTGATAAGTTTAGGCGAAACCGATGACTTTGCGCATGATGGTCATTACGATCAATACCTTAAATCGGCAAGGCAAAGTGACGCTTTTATAAAAGACTTATGGGCAACTATTCAAACTACAGCGGGTTATAAAAATAACACCACACTAATTATTACTACTGATCACGGCCGTGGCAATAATGCCAATGATTGGCAACATCACAGCTCTAAACGTGCACTTGCTGAGCTAGAGTTAGGTGAAAATACCTACCCAGAAGGAATTGTCGGCTCTGAACATATTTGGCTTGCAGCCATCGGCCCCGCAATAAAAGGACGGGGCTTAATTAAAACTGAAAATGAGCTTAAACAAGTACAAATAGCAGCGACCGTTTTAAAGGCTCTTGGGCAGAATCCAAATGAAATAAATTCAAATATGGCGCCAGCTATTAGCGAGATTTTAAAATGAAGAACCTATTAAAACCATTAAACCTATCTGCCTTGGCGCTGAGTTTGGTTATTAGCGCAAGTGTTACTGCCGCGCCATCTAAAATTCTATTTGGTTCGTGTGGGCATCAAGATAAAAACATACCCATATTTAATACAATTAACAAAGAGCAGGGGGATTTGTTTATATTTTTGGGTGACAATATTTACGGCGATACCAACGATATGGATGTACTTGCCGAAAAATACCAACGTTTAGGGGCAAAGCCTGGTTTTAAAACGTTAAAAGCGCAAACGCCTATCATTGCCATGTGGGATGACCACGATTATGGCCAAAACGATGCAGGTAAAGAGTATTCGCATAAAGAGCAATCACGCCAAATTATGCTTAATTTTTGGGATGAACCTGTAAACTCAGCGCGTCGCACTCGTCCTGATGGAATTTATACCTCGTACATGTATGGTGAAAATGAGCAAACCATACAAGTAATAATGCCTGATTTACGTTGGAACCGTGATGCGCTAAACCATGTAGGTGAGCTTGAATACTACACTAAGCGCAAATTTAATAACCAAGGACCGTATAGTCCTAGTGAAGTGAAGGGCGCATCAATGCTAGGTGAAGCCCAGTGGCAATGGCTTGAACAAGAGCTTAAAAAGCCTGCTGCAATAAAATTGATTGCCTCAAGCTTACAGCTTTTACCCAATTTTACAGGTTGGGAGTCATGGGCAAACTTTCCTGAAGATAGAAACCGTTTATTTGCATTGATTAAAAAGCATAAGGTAAATGGGGTAGTGATCATCAGCGGCGATACGCACTGGGGTGAAATATCAAAGTATCAGCAAAACCTTGATTACCCATTAATTGAGATGACCAGCTCTGGCTTAACTGAAAAGTGGAAAGATGTAAGCCCTAACAAACACCGAGTAGGGAATTTTACTCATAACGTAAATTATGGTGATTTAAGCATAGACTGGCAGCAAATTGACCCCACTATTTCACTTAAATTAAAAGGCATTGATGGCGAAGTAATAATGCAAAGTGACTTTAGTTTATCAAGTATTAGCCCTTATAAATAAACTCACTACTACGCACAGTATATAAAATAGATGCTGTGCGTATAAAATCTGTAAGTTAGTTCTTAACCCTCTGATTTATTAAAGCCAATTACCCGTTTGCGCTACCCCTAATATTGAAAATATCTTACACTGGTTTTATCTCAAGCAAGGTCAGTGTTATATGCTAAATATTATTCAATCAAACCGGATGGAAGCCCTGCAAGCGCAGTTCCACCAGCTGTTAAAAGTAAACCCATTGCAAAGCCCGTTCGACAAAGAAGTAGTGCTAGTGCAATCGCCGGGTATGTCGCAGTGGTTAAAAATAGGTTTGAGCGAAAACTTAGGGGTTGCGGCGCAGGTAGATTTTCCGCTGCCGTCGAGCTTTATTTGGCAGTTGTATCAGCAATTACTGCCAAATGTCCCTAAAGAGTCGGCATTTAATAAACCTAACCTTGCTTGGAAACTGTTTGCAATTTTACCTAACTGTATTGATGAGCCATTATATTTGCCGCTAAAAACCTATTTAGAAGGCGATATCGACGGGCAAAAAACCTTTGCGCTGTGCGAAAAAATAGCCGATGTGTACGACCAATATTTAATGTACCGACCGCACTGGATAGCCACATGGGGTAGTGGCAAAGATGAGCTTGATGACGTAGATGTAACCATTGCCCCATGGCAACCTGACTTATGGCGACGCATTGTAAAGCTAAGTCAAGATCTTGGGCAAAGCCAATTTCATCGCGCTAACATGCAAGGGCAGCTACTTGCAGCCCTTGAGACGATGGATAATAGCTTACTGCCACAACGCATTAGCTTATTTGGTATATCGGCGATTGCCAGTTCCCAGCTAGAGGTGTTTGAAGCGCTGAGTAAAAAAACTGAGGTTATATTATTCTTTTTTAACCCGAGTGAGCATTACTGGGGCGATATTATAGATGAAAAAACAGCAGCTAAAATAAGCGCTAAATACGCCAAAATGCCGCTGGTGGAAGCGCAACAAAAAAAACAAACCAACCCAGATGAAGAATACTACTTTATAGGTAATCCGTTGTTATCGTCGTGGGGTAAATTAGGTCGCGACTATTTTGAACAACTTGTACAGTTAGATGCCCGTTGGATTGATGGTTTTATTGATGTGTTTGACGACACCTTACTAGGGCAAGTACAAAGCGAGATTTATCAGCTTGCGTTTAAAGGCGAATCACTGACCGATAACAAAGAGTGGTTTATAAACGACGAAGGTAAATTACCAATCAGCGCAACCGACACCAGTATTACGCTCAGCGATTGCCATACACCGCTCAGAGAAGTTGAGCGCTTGCACGACTACTTACTTAACTTGTTTAATCAAAACCCAACGCTTACCCCCAAAGACATAATTGTCATGATGCCCGATGTAGGCACTTACAGCCCTTATATTGAAGCCGTATTTGGCGGGGCACAAGGCAGCCGCTTTATTCCTTACGCATTGGCCGATTTAGCCATAGAGCAAGAAAAGCCTGTCCTTAGTTCATTTGCGAGTTTAGCTAACTTACCGTTTTCGCGCTTTGGTGTGTCGGATATTCTCGATTTATTACAAGTGACGCAAATAGCCGAAAAATTTGGGCTTGAAGCACACGAATACGAGCAAATTCAATACTGGCTTGAACGTGTTGGGGTTAAATGGGGTATAAACGCAGCGCATAAAAGAAGCTTTGATTTACCCGCTATCGATTTAAATACCTGGCAACATGGGCTTAACCGTTTACTGCTTGGTATTGCTATGCGCGACGAACAATGCCCGTTTAACGGTATTTACAGCGCTGACGAAGTAGAAGGCATGGCGCTTGATACACTCAATAAGCTCGTGCACTTTATTGATGTACTGCAAAGCTTTAAAGAGCAGCTAACGCCTGATGACACGCTCACTAATAAAGCGCATATTTTAAGCGAGCTATTAAACGCCATATACGAAAGTGAAAGTGACGACAGCTGGGATTTATTAGTACTTCAAAACGTGCTCGAAGAGTTACAAAAGCACCACGACAACGGCGATTACAGCAAAGCGGTTTCGCAGCGTATTGTTAGTTACTTAGTTAAACAAGGCATTCAAGAAAAAGGCGTAGGGCAGCGATTTTTGGTTGGGCAAGTAAACTTTTGTACGCTTATGCCCATGCGCGCCGTACCATTCAAAGTGGTATGCATGCTGGGCTTAAACGATGCCGACTACCCGCGTAACGTACAACCTATTGGTTTTGATTTAGTGCCTTATTCTAAAAAGCAAAAAGGTGACCGATCACGTAAATTAGATGACCGTTACTTATTTTTAGAAGCGCTACTGAGTGCCCGCGACAATTTATACATGAGTTACATTGGTCGCTCGTGTTTTGATAACCAACCGCGTATGCCATCAACCCTTGTAAGCGAGCTGTTAGAATATATTGGGCGTAGTTTTGAATTAAGCGATAAAAGCGAAAAAACGCTGCCCGCATGTCTAATTAATCAGCAGCATTTACAGCCTTTTAATAGCCATTATTATTTAGCCGATGAGCAAGCCAATACTGTGCTGAGCAACCACAGTTACAATCCAATTTGGCTGCCAAGTGAGTCAATTAAACCAGAGCCAGTTATTGCACTTGATGTGACTGTGCCAGATCAGTTAGATCTTGATGTGTTTATTAGAAGTGTGTGCAGCGCACAAGAGAGCTTTTATCAACAAACATTAGGTTTACGCCTGCCACAATTTAACGAAGTAGCAAAAGACGAAGAACCCTTTAGCCTAGATGCGCTGCGCCGTTATTTTTACCTTGATGAAATACTTAAAGCCAATATAAACGAGCAACCACTGAGTACCGAGCAAATACTGCAACGAGGTGAGTTACCTCAAGCCAATGTAGGCAGCCTCATATTTGAAAGTATGGAGCACCGAGTTGATGCGCTTGCAGGGCAAGTAAAAGAGCACATTAAAGGTGGGAAAAGTGAGCCAATAGAAGTTTTACTTACTATTGAAGGCACCAAAATAGAGGGCTGGCTCAATCATGTTTATTTGCAAAAACAAGTGTTTTATCGCAGTGCGAGTATTAAAGCGAAAGATTTAATTAAAGGCTTTATTTATCACCTCGCAGCGCAAAGTATGGATCAACAAGTAGAAACATTGTTACTTGGGCTTGATAAGCAAATTACCTTTGCGCCAATTAATAAAGCTGATGCCGATGCACTATTAGCCGATTGGTTTGAGTTATACAAAGCGCTGCGCGCAGAGCCTGTGCCGTTTTTTCCGGTAAGTGGTTATGAGTACGTTAAAAGCGGCGGCGATATAACAAAAGCAATGAGCAAATTTAGCCCGCAATACATAGGGCGAGGCGAGGGCGAAAATCCGTATATTCGCTTAACGGTGCAATCGCTAAACGATTGCCAAGACGAATTTATAAAATGGAGTGATAAATTGCTCACGCCTTTATTTGAACACGCAAAGGAGAGTGACCATGCAAGCGCTTAATCCTCTTACTATGCCGCTCATTGGTCAAAGTTTAATAGAAGCCAGTGCGGGTACTGGTAAAACTTATACAATTACGGGGCTGTATTTACGTTACTTACTAGGTATGCAAATAGAGGGTGAGTTAAATACGCCGCTCAGTGTTGAGCAAATTTTGGTAGTAACCTTTACCGACGCTGCCACCCAAGAAATTAAAGACCGCGTACGCAGCCGAATTATTGCTGCGCGCGACGCATTGCTTGGGCAAGACCCAAACGACGAACTCATTGAAGGCGTAATTGCCAAAATTGATGATAAGCACCGCGCCTTTGATTTACTCGATGCAGCTGCTAAATCAATGGACGAAGCGGCTATTTTTACTATTCATGGCTTTTGTCAGCGGATGCTAAAACAACATGCGTTTGAGTCGGGAGTGGCGTTTAATCTCGAATTTATTTTAGATGAGCGCGACATATTACTCGAAACCATTAAAGATTTTTGGCGTGCGTTTGTATACCCACTTAACAAAGAGCGCACCGATGCTATTTTAGATGTATTTGCCGCACCAGAGGCTTTATTCGCTCAAGTGGCGAGCATTTTAAATAAAGCCAATGCGCACATTACGCCACAAATAAATTTAGACGATGTGTGGAAGGCGCGTGACGAGTACATAACCCGTGTGCCTGCATTTAAAAAAGCGGTGTTAGAGCAAGAGTTTATAGGTGCTATTAAAAGCTCGGGTTTGAGCGGGTCTAAAACGCCAGCACGAAAAGGCAGCCTGAGTGCGCTTGAAGCATTTTGTTTAGGCGGCGATTTGTTTTTTGAATTTGGCACTAACAAGTATTCGTTTGAAGTGTGGAGTACAGAAAACTTAAGCGATGCAGGCAACTATAAAAAGAATCAGCCATTATTTGTGCATCCATTACTGAGTCAATTTGACGAGCTTGCCGCCCTTAACAACACCATAGACCAAGGGCTTAAAATAGCAGTTATACAACATGCAGCACGCTGGGTAAAAGCCGCAATAGTTAAGCGCAAGCAAGAGCAAAGCGTGATCACCCCAGATGACTTACTGACCAATTTACACAGTGCGCTTAATAACGAGCAAGGCGACGTACTAGCGCAAAAAATTGCGCAGTTGTTTCCGGTTGCCATGATTGATGAATTCCAAGATACCGATCCGATTCAGTACGGTATTTTTAGTAAAATTTATGGGCAACAAAATACCACGCTTGCCATGATAGGCGACCCCAAACAGGCTATTTATGGCTTTAGGGGGGCGGATATTTTTACGTATATTGGCGCAAAAGAGGCAGTGCAGACTGATCAGCAATTTACGCTGGGGACTAACTTTCGCTCAAGCACCGATATAGTCAATAGCGTTAATAGTTTATTTGGCAAACACGCTAACAGCTTTATTTATAACGACGCCATACCCTTTAACGCAGTGGCTGCTAAAGGCAAAAAAGCAGATGATTCTTTTTTAATTGATGGCAAACCCGCTACCGCATTCGAATTTAATGTATTTGTAGATGAAGCCGCCGATGAAAAGAACAAACCAACTAACAAAGGTGTAGGGCAAGCGCATTTAGCCACTCACTTTGCTAATAAAATAGTGACCCTGCTTGAAAAAGCTAAACAGGGGGACGCGTGTATTGGCAATAACCCAGTAAGTGCCGCTGATATTTGTATATTAGTGCGCGACCGTGTTGAAGCGCAAATAATGAAAAAAGCGCTAGATGATGCCAAAATTTCCAGCGTGTATTTATCGCGAGAAAGCGTTTTTAGCCAAGAGCTTAGCCATCACCTACTTAACTTTTTAACGGCGCTACATGGTCAATATGACGAGTCATTGCTGCGCGGTGTTTTAGCTGGTCCACTATTTTGTTTAAGTTATAACGAAATACATGCACTCGCCGATGATGAAAATAAATGGCAAGACTACTTAAACTTTTTTGCACAACTTAGCCACATTTGGAACAAGCAAGGCGCTATGGCAATGCTTGAGCGCTTAATGAGCCATAACCAGCTTAGCGCTAAATGGCAGGGATTGGGATATAACGTTGAGCGTTGGCTGACAGACTTTAGGCACTTGGGCGAAATACTTCAGCAAAAACAAATAGAGCTTGAAGGCACGCTACGTTTACTGCGCTGGTTTGCACAAAAGGTAAGCCAACAAGACGGTGAAACAGTACAAGTGCGCCTAGAAAGTGACGCCAACTTGGTTAAAATTGTCACTATGCATGCCTCAAAGGGGCTTGAATACCCTTTGGTATTTATGCCGTTTGCCAGTGGCTATCGCGAAACAAAAGAAGCGCTTTATCATAATAATGGCAAGCTAGTTTACGATTTAAGTAAAGACGAAGATGCACTGCAAAAAGCAGAGCAAGAGCGCCTAGCTGAAGATTTACGCCTGCTGTATGTAGCACTTACTCGCGCTGTGCATTTTTGTGCGCTTGGTGTTTATAACATTGGGCAAGGGCAAAGTAGCCGCTTAGCTATGCAAAGTAGTGCACTAGGACACGTGTTATTTGCAGGGCTTGAACTTGCCAGTAGCCAAACATGGCGCACGCATTTAAGTGAGTTTTGCGACGCTAACAGCGCGATGAGCTATCAGCAATTTACCTCACAAACGTTATTAGAGCAGGGAACACTTTGTTTTAGTAATAGCAAAATTGCCCAGCAA
The DNA here is from genome assembly GCF_040309225.1 of Pseudoalteromonas sp. GW168-MNA-CIBAN-0100. NCBI lineage: Bacteria > Pseudomonadati > Pseudomonadota > Gammaproteobacteria > Alteromonadales > Pseudoalteromonadaceae > Pseudoalteromonas > Pseudoalteromonas sp. GW168-MNA-CIBAN-0100. The sequence continues at coordinate 19,916 of NZ_JBEOOL010000004.1, forward strand.
ACATTAAGTGTTAATAGAGTAACAGTAAATATTGAGCGTAACTGGCGAGCAACCAGCTTTAGTGCGTTGAGCTTTAAAAAGCACAGCGACCAATTAGCACCAGGGCGAAGTGATGAAGATCACGAAAAAGACGAGTTTGCAGTGCAAGAGGACGAACTACCATCACCTTATAGTTTTCCTAAAGGGCCAAAGCCTGGTAGCTGTTTACACGAAATATTTGAACAAATAGATTTTACTAGCCCAATAGTTCACCCAACTAATACCGAGCAAAACTTATCTGAGGTAGTTAAGCGCAGCCTTGAAAAGTACCACATAGGTGAGCAATGGCGAGAAGTGGCTGAAAAGTGGGTACTTGATGTTCTTGCGTGTCCCCTAGATAACAGCTCTCAAGAAAACAGCCTTCTTTCATTGGGTGTGCTTACACCCAATGATTGCCTAGTCGAAATGGAATTTAATTTACCACTTGAGAGCTTAAGTGCACCTAAGCTAAACGAAATGTTGGTTAAACATTTTGGCTTTACGCAAAGTAAGCTTGAATTTTCACAAGTAAAAGGCTTGTTAAAAGGCTTTGTCGATTTAATATTTTGCTACCAAGGTAAGTATTATATTTTAGATTATAAGTCTAATTATTTAGGTAGCACGCCAGCTGATTACGAGAGCGACATGCTTGAGCAAGCGATGAGCAGTCATCAGTACCATTTACAGTATTTAATTTACACCGTAGCACTGCATCGTTTATTAAAACAACGTATAGCTGATTACTCAATAGAAACCCATTTAGGCGGCGTGTATTACACGTTTTTACGTGGGATGCCGGCAGGGCAAGGCGTGTACTTTAAAAAGCTAACTGTAGAGCAAGTAACTATTTTAGATGGCTTATTTAGCCAAGGAGCTATGCTATGAGCGATTTAAATGAGCAACCTGGCTTGTTTGACGATATAGACGAGACACTTAATAATGAAGCAGCAGAGCCTATTACCTCAAAAAATGTAGCACAAGATGCCCCATTAGAGGACATTGTGTTAAACAATACGATTACAGAGGTCCCGTTACTTGAGTATTTATTAGCGCAAAATCGACTACGTGTGGTTGATGTAAAGCTTGCCGAATTACTGTGTGCTAATGACATTGAGCAAACTCACAATGAACTGTTTTATATTATTTTATTGCTGTGCTTATCGCAGCAAAGCCAACATAGCTGCCTAACCTTAAATGAAGTTGATTGGAGTAATCCTTTTAACTTGCGCAAAAGTGACTTTAATAAACTCGATGGCAATGTACCCAGTACGCTAAGCCCGTTTAGTGATAATTTTAATGTGCGCACAGCGCTTAGTTATTTACAAAGCCATGAAAGCGTAGGCGAGAGTAAACCACTACAATTGTTTAACGAGCGACTTTATTTTGCGCGCCTTGCAGGTTATGAGCAAACACTCGCAGATAGATTATTAAGCATGAGCGAGCGAAAGCTCAATATTAATAATGAAGTATTGGCTGAACTTTTAAATACCTATTTTCCTGCTGATTCAACAATTGAAACTGATTGGCAAAAAGTGGCGTGCGCGATTGCTGCAACCAAAGGCTTTAGTGTGATCACGGGTGGGCCTGGCACAGGTAAAACCACTACAGTGACTAAGTTGTTGGCTATTTTACAGTCACTTTATGAAACAGCACCCCTTAGCATTAAACTTGTGGCCCCTACAGGTAAAGCCGCTGCACGCTTGAGTGAGTCAGTCTTGGGTGCTAAAAATAAACTAACAATTATTCCTGATAATATTAAAACGCTGATACCACAAAACGCTCAAACTATTCATCGCTTATTGGGCGTAAAACCGTTTACTAATAAATTTAGGCATAACAAAAGCAATCCGCTGCATTTAGATGTGCTGATTATTGATGAAGCCAGTATGGTCGATTTATCGCTGATGGCTAAATTAATAGAAGCGCTGCCTGCGCACGCGCGATTAATACTTTTAGGTGACAAAGACCAACTTGCCTCGGTGGATACCGGCAGCGTAATGAGCGATTTATGCCAAGGTTTAACACTTGGGCAAACGCCACGCTATTCGCCATCGCGTTGCGATGAGCTAAATAATTTATGTTTTAATAATGAGCCAAAGCTCGCAGCGCAAAGCGCGAGTGAATTTAAACTCGCAGATTGCATTGCTTTTTTACAGCACAGTTATCGATTTGACGCACAAAGCGGTATTGGTCAACTCGCACTTGCGGTAAACACTAATAACACCGGTATTTTAAATTACGTAGAGCAAGAAAGTAGTGAAGGGCGTTTTAACGATGTGATTTTAGATTACGACTTTGTAGCAAAATCAATTGAAAAGCTCGTTAAAAGTGCAGCGAGTCATTATGCAAAATACCTCAACTTAATAGCCCAAGGTGCAAGTGTTGCACAGGTACATGCCGCTTTTGCTAGTTATCAGCTTTTAGCAGCAGTACGAGAGGGCGATTATGGCGTTAATAGCCTAAATCAACGAATAGAGCGTGTGTTGCAACAGCAAGGTTTAATAACAGTTAGCCCTAATACTCATCACTATACGGGCATGCCTATTATGGTGAGCCAAAACGACTACCAGCTTAAGTTATTTAACGGCGATATTGGTATTTTAATGCCCGATGAAAGTGGGCAGCTCAAAGCCATATTTATTGATGAGCAAGGTAATCAACGAGCATTTTCGCCAGCACGACTCCCTGCGCACGATAAAGTCTATGTAATGACTATTCATAAATCACAAGGTTCAGAGTTTAGCTACACAGCCATGGTACTGCCACCGCTAAAACAAGCGCGCATGGGTATTAACAGGCAATTAGTGTATACGGGAATAACCCGCGCTAAAAATAAGTTTGAGCTGGTGGCTGACAAAAAAGTACTGCAATTAGCAATGAATAAAAGCGTATCGAGAGCGTCTGGATTGTATGAAAGATTAAAGTTTGAGAATTAAAGGTTCTGCTGGGGCATAGAAGTTATTTTATTGATGTATCCACATATTTGTAGATACCAGTGTTTATGTATTGGCTATTTTAAAACTTTCTGAATCTAGTAATTAAAGCTCTTATTATTTATCGCGTTATAAATAATATCTTCTATAATAAAATTAATTTCATTTCATATCGAATGTATTGGTAGGGATATTAATGTTTTTTTCTAAAAATAAACAAAACGAAATAGCTTCTCTAAAAGCTGAACTTTACCCATTACAACAAGTGTGGGAAGGGCTTTACCGAGAGATGTTAGTACTGAACATTCTTTATGATGGCCGAATTTCGCACGCCAACGATAGATTTTTAGAAAACCTAGGCTACAGTGAAGACGATCTAACTAATAATTCTTTTGATGATTTTATTACAGATTCGTCTCGTCAATCTTCAGAATTTAAAAGCCTACAGCAAGCTATAAAAAAAGAAGGGCATTGGGGCGGTGCATTACAAGTTATGCGCAGCGATGGCAAAGCTGAATGGTTACGTTTAATAGTACATCCTGTAAAAGGGGAGCAAGATCAGTTGCTCTATTTTTCTATATTCGGGAGTGTGCTTACAAAAACAATTACGGCTTCTCGCGAGCAAAGCGACACTATTAAAGCGATATATCGCTCTATGGCGGTAATTGAATTTGATTTAGAGGGCCATGTGTTAAAAGCAAATGATCAGTTTTTAGCTGCAATGGGTTATCAAGAAAGTGAATTAATAGGAAAGCACCATCGCACATTTTGTGAGGCTTCAGAGTACAACTCCCAAGAATATCTGCAATTTTGGGCTAAATTAAGAGAAGGTAAGTTTATTGCTGAGCGCTTTAAGCGCGTAGATAAACATGGCAACATTGTTTGGCTAGAAGCGTCATATAACCCAATCTCAAATGACGCGAATGAGCTTTATAAAGTAATGAAGTTTGCAACTGTTATCACTGATCAAGTAAATCAAGAAATTGCGATATCACAAGCTGCCGAAATTGCTTATAGCACCTCAACCCAAACTGATAAAAAAGCAGAGCAAGGCGCGAGCGTTATACAAGATACAGTCGCAGTAATGACTGAGCTGGCTATTAACATGGAGCAAGCTGCAAATGAAATTTCAGCGCTTGATCAGCAGTCGCAACAAATATCGAGTATTGTACAAAGCATTAGTAGTATTGCTGAGCAAACAAATTTATTAGCATTAAATGCCGCAATTGAAGCGGCAAGAGCTGGCGAGCAGGGGCGAGGCTTTGCTGTGGTTGCAGATGAAGTGCGATTGCTTGCATCGCGTACCTCAAAAGCAACAGAAGAAATTGTAGAAGTTGTACAGCGCAACCAATCACAAACCCAAAATACGGTGGCTGTAATAGAAAAAGGTAAAGAGAAGGCAGAGCAAGGCTTGGCGTTATCTAAAGAATCTGGTGAAGTGATGCAAGAGATCCAACAAGGTGCACAAGAAGTTGTAAATGCAATTGGGCAATTTACCAGTGAACTTAAAGCTAACGGTTAGATTAGCTTCGTCCTTATTCTAAAGCGGGCACTTTCAATGGTATCCGCTTTAATCTTACTACCCTCAATATACCCCTTGAAACCCATCTAATAATTTCAAATATAACAACTATACCTCTATTAACTCATTAATCAGTATGAAATAAGTTTCTTCTCTTCCCTAAATGATAATAAGTTGTTGCATTTTTGTTCGTTGTTCCTAATACTAGAGTCTGTTGATCTTTCAAGGTTAAATTTGCAGCAGTCTGTTTGGTATTTAGGCAAGGCAGAGCCTAAGTAGTGTGGTTGTTCCCCATAAATAGGCGATAACGTAGCATTAATGCCAAACAGACGCTGCCCAAAGGATACTTCCTAGAGGCTATTTACTCTTTGTTGCTCGGTTTTTACTTAGCCCACTAGGTTACAAATCTCGCGCCGTGATTAAATAGCCTCTAGTTTGAACAAATTTTAATCCGCAAAGAACAACAGACCCTAGTGAACACCTAAGCTGACAAGCTTATGTAAACCAACATGAATACCTTAAATGATAATAAAATATTAAGTACACAACATTAAGGAATTGTATGAACAACACAAAGCGTACACACAAATTAATTAAGCCAAGCCACCTAATTGGTGCGGGGTTAGCTATGTTAATGAGCTTTTCTGCAGCGAGTAAAGACTACAAAATTATATTAATTCATGGGTTACAAACTTCGCAAATAACAAATAAGTCGGGTAGTGATGTAATCAATGATGGTGAAACATATTGGCAATCGTACTGGAATAATCGTGCAGATGAGCGAATTGATTGGCCTGCTTATGAGCGTATTGAAGGTAAAATTGCTACCGATTGGGTGTGGCCAAAGCTAAAGCAAATTTCACGCTCTAATTTATGCAGTGATGGCTGTGTATTTGTAACACATTCAACAGGAGACTTAGTTGCACGCCATATTATTGATAATCAAGAAAACTGGTTAGAAAACGAAGGCTTAGAGCCGCTTAATATTGTTGCTACGTTTGATTTAGCAGGCGCGGGTGGTGGAAGTGAGCTGGCTGACGTAGCTGTTAGTGCTTTAACTGGCGCATCATGGAACTTTGCGGTCGATGCAGCACTCAAATGGTGGCTAGGAAGTGATGTAACCGAGGCCGTTGGTGTATTACACGATTTAAAAGTGAATAATGCACGTAAAATATCTCCATTTCCTGATGCACGTACACCTCGTTTACGCTTTGTTGCCGATGGAAATGCATATTTGGGTTTAACGGGTGGTTTTTTAAAAGGCAATGATGATTCGGTTGTTGCATCGCACTCTTCATGTGGTGCCAGTTCGGCTGGCTCGTTTGGAAGTTGTAGCAGCAGTATTGATACAAATGGCCATTTAAAATCGCAAGGTGATGCAGTAAGTAGCTTTATGCCAAACCATTATCCAATGATGATGAGTGACAGTTATAGCCATAACGAAATACATAACGCGCAGCGAAAAGGTAATGTAACAATAGCCATGAATAACGTAAATGTGGAAGGTGACAATGTAGGTTTTAATACGTTTGATAAAACTACAGGTAGTTGGTTTTGGAAAAAACAATATCGTTATATTAAGGATTCAAATAATTTAAGCGCATCAGCACTTATTTATAATGTGATTCCATAACATACAAGGCGTGTAGTTAAAAACTATACGCCTTATAAAAGATTGAAATATAAAAATGAAAAAATTTTATGCCGTTGCTTTAATTATTAGCACTATTTTATTCTCGCTATGGTTTACAGGTAAAAATGATGCTCATAAAGTTGTTGAGCCAATAACACCTCAGGTTAAACACAGTGCGAGCGTAGCTGATTTATCGCCTGTAAAAGTGATCCCTATAGACGTACCTACAGCAAAAAAAACACAATCAAAAAAACAAATCGCGTTTAATGAAGACTTAACAAAAGCAGCGCAGCAAGTGGTTATGCAATATGAAAGTGCACTTAAATTTCCTCCTTATTCTCAGCCATTGAGTCCATTAGATGAAGATCGATTAAAGCCAAATCAATTCTACCCGGTATCGAGCCCTATTGATGAAAGTGGCGATGCTTTAACGTTAAGTCTTAAACAATATCGTTTTGTATACCCAGAAGAAATAACAATAAAGATAAGCGCCCAAGGGCTTGGAAAAGTGGTCGTTGAGCTTGCAAATACTGATACAAAAGAAGTGTTAAATACCCATACAGGCAATGCGCGTGACGGTGAAGCAATTATTACATTTGAAGAGGATGAAGATTACCCTCGTAGCTTACAAGTGTTTGTAGAGGGTGATGTTGCGGGTAAAAAAGTTCCCGTAGTTGCGCAAATTCAATATATGCCGCCGAGTGCAACTTTAACAGGTTTTGAAACTGCTTATGCACAAAACGAAAACATGATTTTGCCAGCTAACATAGTGGTAGTAAAAAGTGGTTTGTATCGTGTTAGGGCTAATTTATACAGTGGCGATACACCACTTGCTCATTTAGTATCTAAAGAGCGGTTAACGAAGGGAAGCCAAACTCTTAATTTGAAAGCTCATTGGTCGGTGCTACCACAAGGCATTACAGATATGCGCTTAAGCGACTTTGTTATTGAGAGAATGTCGCCAAGCCCAGGTGAGCGAAATAGCTTTGGGAATAGTGAAATAAGTCACTTTGATATTAACGATTTTTCGTACGATAGCTTGCAGCAATTACCATATCAGGCTAATGCACAAGAAAAGTTAAGTTTGGAATTTTTACAAGGCTTAGCTGAGAGTTAAAAATAGAACGCAATGCTGAATTGGTAAATTTAAGGGGGTTGTACATAAATACAACCCCCTTAAATTTGTTAGCTTAGATTTATAGTAACTACACTTGGCGCTTCTTGTTCATCAAGCTCATTAGCAACAGGCACTTTAGGAATATCTGGTTTATCAAGGGCTATATCGCCACCATCAATTACTTCACCGGTTTGTAAGTTTTTAAAATCAAACAAGTCGGCGTCAGCTAAATGTGAAGGCACTATGTTTTGCATTGCCGTAAAAATGCTTTCAATACGACCTGGGTGCTCCGCATCCCATTTAGCGAGCATTGTTTTTGTATGTTTACGCTGTAAGTTTTCTTGCGAGCCACATAGGTTACACGGAATGATAGGGTAACCTTGTACAAATGCGTATTGGCTTATGTCGCTTTCTTTACAGTATGCAAGTGGGCGAATAACCATATGCTCGCCGTTATCACTCATTAATTTAGCCGGCATACTTTTTAGCTTTCCGCCGTAAAACATATTTAAAAACAATGTTTCAATCATGTCGTCACGGTGATGACCAAGGGCTATTTTAGTAGCGCCTAGTTCTTTTGCTGTGCGGTATAAAATACCACGACGTAAGCGTGAGCAAAGTGAACACGTTGTTTTACCTTCAGGGATAATATCGGTAACAATACTGTAAGTATCTTCTTCTACAATTTTGTATTCAACATTTAATTTATCAAGATACTGGGGTAAAACATGCTCAGGAAAATCAGGTTGTTTTTGATCAAGATTTACAACAACTAGGTCAAACTTTATAGGTGCTACACGTTTTAAATGTTGAAGCATTTCAAGCATTGTGTAGCTATCTTTGCCGCCAGAAAGGCATACCATTATACGGTCACCTTCTTCAATCATATTGAAGTCCATAACGGCTTGACCAGTTTGGCGACGTAAACGCTTTTGCAGCTTATTTAAGTTAAATTGAGCTTTAGCTTGATCTGAGTGTGACAATTACGCCCCCTAGTAAAACAATACAGCAAAGTTATTTGCTAAAAATAAAGGGGCGTATTATACCCAAACCACCTGAATATGCGAGTTTAGGATGTAATTAAAATTGATTTAAACGTGCCTTATTAACACGTAAAAATAACTCGCTTATAACTTGCACATAAAGCTTAAAATTAATCCTTTGCCATAGGGCTCACGTAACCATCGGGTTTGAGTGCCAGTACATCACAGTCTAGGCTATCAATTACATGCTCTGCTGTATTACCTACAAGAGCGGCACTTAAGCCCGTGCGGCCTACAGTACCAATAACAACTAATTCGCTATTTAACCGCTTCGCTACATCAGGGATTACATCCTCCGGCAGGCCTTCTTCAATAAAACATTGCTCTGGGTTTAAATTAAACTCTGCAGCAAGTGCATTGGTTGATTCATGATGATGCTTTTTAACTGATTCGTTATAAAGTCCTGGGTTAAACTCAGGAATTTCGATGGCAATATTAATAGGAGTTGCAGGGTAGGCATTAACTAAATTAAGTTTTGCGTTGGCAAGTTCACATAAATATTGTGCGTCTTTAATAACGCGTTTATTAAGTGCTACATGTTCTTCATTTTCACTAACCGCATTTACAGCAGCTAAAATATTACCGTTTGCTGGCCATGCCATTTCTTTTACAAATAATACCGGAGCGGGGCATTTGCGTACTAAGTGCCAATCGGTCGGGGTAAAAATAACTGATTTAAGTGCACCATGTTGATGTGTGCCTTTAATTACTAAATCGTACTTTTCATCAATTACAGTATCGATTATGGCTTCGTAAGGGCGGTTATGCCAAACCACTTGGGTTTCAATATTTATATCTTTGTAAGGGGAAACTAAATCGTTTAGCCATAGCTGGCGATCTTTTAGTACGGCATCGCGCATTGCTTCGCGTTCATCGCCAGATAGCATAGTCGTCATTTCGTAAGAGAAGTCGTAAACCGTCATAAAGGCGGTAATACTTGCGCCAGATTTTTTAGCTAAATCTATTGAACGTGCTAAACCGTGTTGATCATCTTTGGTGGGGTCAATAACCGCAATAATGCGTTTAATAGTGTTCATATGCTACTCCATTTACCTAACGGGTGTACATTTAGTGTAACGTAAATATAAAACAGTTAAAGGGGTAGCATATAAATTGTTGTTCTAAATCAAAAAATATTTTCGTTCCAAGTTTTAAATATACTTGATGTTTTTTTGCTCTTTTTTAATTTATAGCGATTTAATTGCGGTGCATGTTTGCCTTTTATAGATTTCCATTTCCTATTCATTGGTAGTACGTAAGTTGCATCGACTCAGTCTCACCTAAGGCCAAAATAGACTGAAGAAGCCTTAACTCATAAGGATATCTAAAATTTAGTAACTCAAAGGCTGTGAAATATACTGAAAAGTTACTTTAAACTAAAAAATTATACTTTTTAATTATTCTTAGATTCCAGTAATATATTATTTTCTTGGGAAAATCCGTAAGTTTCTTTTACAAAGCTTACCCCTGGGAGTAGGTTATAGGTATTGTCTTTAATTGTAGAAAATAAATAATTTTTCCCACCGCGAGTAAATAAGTTAATTAGATCCCAGTATTTTTTTTCTGGGTAAACGGTCATATCAATATCAAGAAAGTGATTATTATTGATATAAATGCCTCTTACGTAATTATCGTCAATGAGCTCTCCCGTCACATCAGATTGTATTCTAATACCCCCTTTCGAACGTATAATACTGTTATGCGTAAAATAAATACTCCCCCAATTAAAAGGAATTGTCACACTTTTTGGCTTGTTTGGATAAGCATTGAGTATAAATTTTTTTGTGTCTAAAAAAGTATTCGCAATGATTTTAACATTTGAATAATAGGTCAGCTCGATAGCAGTACCTTTTGTATTTCTAAACGTATTATATCTTACTAAAGCCTTAGACACTGGCTTTACAGAGGCGAATTTTAAAGAGCCTTTCATGCCTTCGAAAGTATTATTTTCAACTCTAATATCATGCGTACCACCAAAGTTATTATTCCAAGGGTGAGTTGTCGTAACTTGCGTGATATTTTCAAAGTAATTATTACTAATCTTGATTCTGAAAGAATTAATAGGTCCTTCGAAAGAAGATAAGTGAGAAGAAGTAGCTCTAATTGCTGCATCTCCGAAGTTAAAAAATTGATTATGATGCACTGAAATATCAGAAGAACCAGCTAAAAGTAAACCTTGCTCGCCCCAAGCGTAATTAACCTTATCTTTTGTTAGCCCTTCAAAGATGAAGCCTTCAATAGTTACAAAATGTGAGTTATAGAAAGCTAAAATATATTCACCTTCAAATCTATCACACTTTCTCAGCACTACTCCCTTTTTTGCAGAGATAACAACATTACTGATGTTTTTAAAAATTATAGCTGAGCAAATATCATAAACGCCTGGTTGTTCAATAATTAATTCACCATTCTCCTCAGTGTTCAAAATTAATTCTTTTAACGATTGAGAGTCATCGGCCCCATCATCTGGAATCATGAAACTTAATGCTTGAGCACTGAATATACCTAAAGAAAAAATAAACAAGAGACATAAAATATTACGCATAATATTTCCTTTCATTTAGTGAATAAAATAGAAGTTTTTAACGATGATAAAATTGCATTATTGCTTTTGTAAAATGCGCTGCGCCAAATAATGGTACTGAGTTAAATGAAGTTCTTTATTTGTAGAACTTTAATTAAGCCCACTTCTAAAGTATTAGTCGAAGGTAAGTGTAATTGCAATAATTACACTTTATTTACATAACAATTACGAGTAAAGGATTGTTATTCGAGGCAGGTACTAACGAGGTTTTACTATTGCTGCGGTTTTAGCCAAGGCATCATTATCTAAAATTGTAATAAATTTACCCTCTACTTTAATTAAGTCAGCTTTTTGAAAACGACTTAATAAACGGCTAATGGTTTCTACTGTTAGGCCTAAGTAATTGCCTATTTCGCCACGAGTCATTGTAAATCTAAATTCTTTACGCGAAAAACCACGCTCACCAAAACGCTCTGACAGGTTATAAATGAAACTAGCTAAGCGTTCCTCTGCTGATTTTTTATTGAGTAATAGCAGCATTTCTTGATCGTATGTAATTTCACTGCTCATTAAGCGCATTATTTGTTGGCGAAGCTTTGGTAATTTTCCTGATAGTTCATCAAGAGTATCGAATGGGATTTCGCACACCATTGACGTTTCAAGTGCTTGCGAAAAACTGGGATGAGTCATTTTACTTATTGCGTCAAAACCAACTAGGTCGCCCGCTAAATGAAAGCCGGTAATTTGCTCATCACCTCGCTCCGATAGCGTGTACGATTTAAATGAACCAGAACGAACCGCATAAATAGCCTGTAAAGGTGCACCTGATTCAAATAGATAGTCGCCTTTATGGAGTGGTTTTTTTCGCTCAATAATTTCGTCAAGCTTGTCCATTTCTTGGCCATTAAGTGAAAATGGCAAACACAATTGACTAATACTGCAGTTATTACAGCTAATAGCACAATTACCTTTAGCGCGACTTTGAGAGAAATCCATAATTTAATCCGTTTAAATTTTTATACACGACTGCAAAATAACCATAAAGGTTAATAATGCGAATAGATTAATGTACCAGTTTGTCAGTTGCAATAATCAATAAGTAGATACCATACCAAATTATAACACTGCCTAATACAATTCGGGTCCATGGATGGTTAATAATAGTATTTAGTTTTTGCGCGGTAATGCCTAATGTGATCATCGCGGGAAAAGTACCCAAAGCGAAGCAAAGCATAACTAAGGCACCGTCTAGGGCACTTGGGCTAGTCATCGCCCATGTAAGCGCTGAGTATACAAGCCCACAAGGTAGCCATCCCCACAACGCACCGTAACCTAGGGCTTTAAAAGGAGAGTTAATAGGCATTAAATATTTATTTAGCTTAACAATATGTTGCCACACCAAGGTTTTACCAATTTTCTCTAACCATTGCAAAGTAGGGCCCAAGCGCATTATATACACACCAACGAGGAGCATAAAAATAGCTGCAATGAACGAAAGTACTAAAGAGAAGGAGGTGTTTTGCCTTGCAAATTGGCTGCTAATACCAGCAACAAGTGCGCCTGCTGCCATGTAGCTCAGAGCACGTCCAATATTATAAGCAAATGAATAGGTAAATGTTTTGCGTTTGTCACTTGCTAGTTGTAATGAGCTTGCAATACCGCCACACATAGCAATGCAATGACCGCTACCTATTAGCCCCATTAAAAAAGCGCTGGTATAAAGAGGGTCAATCATTACTTTTGTTATGTTGCTCTTTGTCATCTTCAAACAAAATACTATGACCTTGCTTGTTTAAGTCAGAAAACTGCTCGCTTTTCACTGCCCAAAAGAAAACACCAATAGCAATAATGACGAACAAAATGGCGATAGGGATCAAAATGTAAATTATGCTCATAACTTTAATAGCCTTAGTGAATTACTAATCACAATAATTGAGCTGGCAGACATGCCAATAACAGCCATCCAAGGAGCAACTAAGCCCAACGCTGCCAGTGGTAATATTGAAGCATTATACAATAAAGACAGCGCAAGATTTTGCTTAATAATACGTCTGGTTTGTTTTGCTACATTAAGTAAGTGACCAATGGAGGCTAAATCGCTATTAAGAAGTACTACATCGGCGCTATTTTTTGATATGTCTGCACCGGTTTCCATAGCAATAGATAAGTGCGCACTAGCAAATACCGGGCTGTCGTTTACACCATCACCTACCATTGCAACGACTTCATTTTGTGAAGACCATTGCTCAACGGCGGTTTGTTTATCTTGTGGAGAACATCCAAATTGCACACTTTCAAGTTTAAGTTGCTTAGCTACTTTTTGCCCAGCATCTGACGCGTCACCGGTTAACATGTGACACGTTAAGTTTTGCGATTGAAGTGAGTCTATAAGCTTTTTAGCATCGCTTTTCACTTTATCAACAAAGTAAAAACGTGCAACAACTTGCTTATTTATATACAAGCTCGCTTGTGCATTTGATTTTTTGCTATTAAACCAACCACTTTTACCAATTGCGTAATGATTAGTTGCATCTTGTGCGCTAATTCCCAGCCCTGGATGTACTTCAACGTTATTAAGACTGCGGTGAGCTGGCGTAAACTCATCAAATGCACTGGCGATAGGGTGCTCAGAATAACGCTCTAGCATGGCTGCCATATCTAGCACTTGCGCTTTTGTATACTGTTTATCGATTATATCTACTTCATCAAGGCTAAATTTACCTTGCGTAAGCGTGCCCGTTTTATCAAATGCAAATAAAGTAATTTGAGAGAGGGTTTCGAGCACATGCGCTTGTTTTATCAATACACCTTTGCGAGTAAGCGTTGCCACCGCACATGTAAGCGCGGTAGGTATAGCTAAGCTCAGGGCACACGGGCAGGTAGCAACTAAAACCGAAATGGTAATCCAAAATGCGTGTTCAGGATCAATTTGGTACCAGCCAATGGCTGTAAGTGAAGCAAATATAAGCAGGCACGCTATAAACCATTGCGCAACTTTATCTGTAATTTCAACCAGTTTAGGGCGTTTAGTTAATGCATTATGTTGCAAGCGTATAATTTGATTTAAAAGCGTATTTTGGCCAATTTTATTAATTTTTATTTCAATAACGCCGTCGTGGTTAACGCAGCCGGCGTAGACATTGTGGCCAATAAATTTTGTAACGGGTTGATGTTCCCCCGTCATCATTGATTCATCAACCGTAGTTTTACCTTTAATTAATTCGCCATCGGCAGGAATTGTTTCGCCGGCTTTAATGAGTACTACGTCATTAAGTTTTAGTTTTTTGGCTGCTATTATAAGCTCTTCGCCACTTTCGTTAATAGTGCGGGCTGTTAATGGCAATAATTTTTGTAAGTTGGCAGTAAATTCGCTCGCTTTTAAACGCGCTCTAAATTCAAGGTACTTACCTAATAAAAGTAAAAAGGTAAACATGCACACAGATTCAAAATACACTTCGCCGACTTGCATAAATGTGGCGTAACAACTTGCGCCAAACGCACCAAAAATAGCCAGCGATACGGGTAAATCCATATTGAGCTGTTTTGCTTTTAAGCCATTTATAGCATTGGTTAAAAAGGGCAGTGCGCTATATAAAATAACCGGAGAGGCCAGTACCAAGCTGATCCATCTAAAATACTGCTCAAAGTTACTGTCCATGCCTGAAAACATGCCAAAGTACATGGCGAACGCAAACATCATTACTTGCATGGTCATTAAGCCTGCAACACCTAAACGGCGAATATAGGCTTTGGCAGTTTGTTGTTTTTGCTTAGCTTCAATATCTGATTGAAATGGGTAGGCTTTATAACCAATTTTAGCTAAGGAAGTAATAACCTCACTCAACGGGGTGCTGGTTTTATCCCATTGAATCATCGCGCGGTTGGTAGATGTATTTACATCAACACGCTTAACTGAGGTTAAATTTAAGAGTTGTTTTTCGATAAGCCATGCACAAGCGGCGCAGGTTATACCTTCAACGCTTAATAATACCTCTGAGATATTATCGCTAGTGGCTATAAATTCGTCTTGAATGTCTTCGTTGTCATAACTTTTTATAAATGCGAGTTGCTCAGGTACCAGCTGTTCGACCTTTCCAGCACGAACCGTTCGGTATTTATAATAATCGGTCATACCTTGAACAACAATATTTTGCGCAACAGCTTGGCAGCCAATGCAACACATTGGCTGGGCAATATCGTCAATTATAACGTTTGCGCTAAATCCGTTTGGCACACTTTCAAGGCAATGAAAGCAAGAGTTAGACATAGTTATTACTACTTATAATTAGGAGTAACTAAAACGGTTTGTTCAGTTGGTAACGTTATATTTTCTTTCATTTTCCAACTGCCATCTATTGGCTCAATAAATACTGAGTAGGCGCCTTGTGTATACTCATTAAGTAATGCAGTAAATTCCTGATTGGCATTAGGAGTAAGTGTTGCTTCAAAGTCATGCGCTTTAATGGTGCGATGGTAAAACGAGAGCTTTAATACATGCACGTTACTGCTGTCGCCTTTTGTAAACTTAAAGCTTACACGCTCGTTGGTTACATTCAATTCGCCATGTAAATAAAGTGCTTTTGCTTTTTCAAACTTAGTCAGTTCTAAGTTTATTGCTTTACCTTTTTTGTAGTAGTCGTCAACAACCATATCTGGACCGTTACCTATTGCCGTAATAAATAAGCTAATACAGCCAATAATGGCAACTAACGGAAAAAAGATTAAAAACCAAGGCCAAAAATTTTTATACCACGGAGTAGGTTGCATAGTGTCTCTAAAATTAGTTTAGGAAGCGTTATTTTATAGGAATTATACGTAAAAGACTAAAAAAAAGCCTCACAGTGGAGGCTTTTTTGATCTGGATTAATCTATTGAATTAAATAAATTAATTTATAAACATTTTATTAACCGCGTGCTTATTTATCTTGCGATAAACTGTAAACATAGGCAGTTAATAAGTGAATCTTATCTTCACCTAAAATGTCTTTCCATGCAGGCATTACACCGGCACGGCCGTGGTTAAGAGTTTCTTCAACAGCACGTTGAGAACCACCATATAACCAAATGTTATCAGTCAGGTTAGGCGCGCCAAATGGTAGGTTATGTGCAACCGACCCTTTACCGTCAGCACCATGACATGCGGCACACATTGCAAACTTAGCGGCACCTGCGTCTGCGTCTTTTTGGTTAACAGTACGACCAGAAAGGCTCAGCACATGTGCTGTCATTTCTTTAACGCCTTGTTCGCCAAGAGCAGGACCCCAAGCTGGCATTGCTGCAATACGACCATAAAGAAGTGTTTCTTTAATTTTGTCAGGTGTTCCGCCATATAACCAATCTTTATCAGTTAGGTTAGGGAAGCCAGTACCACCACGTGCATCAGAGCCATGGCATTGCGCGCAGTTTTGTGAGAATAAACGCTGACCAATTTCAATGGCGACTTGGCCATCTGTTTGCTCATGTTTATTATCATTATCAAGTGCTATTTGCTGCGCTGCATCACCTTCAAATTTAGAACTAACTAAATCTAAAACGGGTACTTGTGCAAGTTTATTAAAAATAGGACCAAAGCGCTCTTCTGCAGCTTCGTACTCTTTATCAAGTTTTACAAAGCGACCATCCGCTTTTGCCTCTGCAACTGCTTTTTTAGATTCAGCTAAAGACGTAATACCTTGGTTAGAGCTAGTCCATTTACCAAAACCTTCCCAGTTACCTAAACCTGGGAAAGCTGCAAGGTAATATACCGACCAAGCAAAAGTTGCGAAAAACATGTAAGTCCACCATTTTGGTAGTGGATTATTTAGCTCTTCAATACCGTCAAATTCATGTCCACAGCTTTCACCTTCTTCTACGCCTGCATAGTTTTTTAAGTTCCAAACTAATAAGCCAAAGATGATGCATAAGCATGCAAGGGTTAATACAATAACCCAAATACTCCAAAAGCTAGTCATTTTTCAGACTCCTTTTCCTCGTTAGAGAGCGTGTTGTCATGTTTTTTTTCATCTTCAAAAATGGCATTAGCTGCGCTGTCGAAACGAGTTTTGCTTCGCTTGCTATATGCCCATGCAACAATCACAATAAACAATACTAAAATTACCAGAGTCAAAATACCTCTGTATGTTCCGTAATCCATAATTTTTTACTTCAAGTGGGTACCAAGTTGCTGTAAATACGCGATGAGAGCTTGGATTTCTGTTGCGCCTTTGCCATCATTCATAGCATTAACTTTATCAACATCTGCTTGAAGCTCTGCATCATCGCCATAACCTAAACCCGGATGTTTTGGGTTTTCTGGGTTAATAGCAAAAGTATCACGGAAAAGTTGTAGTTTTTTCAGAGTAAGGCTTGTATCAACCGTATTCTCTGCTAACCAAGGAAAGCCTGGCATGTTTGACTCAGGAACCACAGCACGTGGATCAACTAAGTGAGCATAATGCCAATCGTCCGAGTAGCGCTTACCAACACGAGCCAAGTCAGGACCAGTACGTTTAGAACCCCATAAAAACGGATGATCCCATACTGATTCGCCTGCTACAGAGTAGTGACCATAACGCTCAACTTCATCACGAAAAGGACGAATCATTTGTGAGTGACAGTTAGAACAACCTTCACGCACGTAAAGGTCGCGGCCTTCCATTTCTAAAGCGTTAAGAGGGCGTAAACCCTCCACTGGTTTAGTTGTATCGTCTTGAAACATTAGCGGAGTGATCTCAACTAACGCGCCAAAGCTAATAGCAAAAACAGTCAGAATAGCCATAAGGCCAACGTTCTTTTCTACTATCTCATGTTTGTTTTGTGAATTTTTCTTGCTCATCATCTCACTCCGTTATGCTAATTGTGCTTGCGCGTCTAGTTTCAGAGATTCTTTCTCAGCTGAAATAGTGCGGTAAACGTTATAAGCCATAACTAACATACCCGTTACGATGAATACACCGCCTACAAAGCGCATGATATAGAAAGGATGCGACGCTTCTAAAGACTGCACAAAGCTGTACATTAATGTACCGTCAGCATTTACTGCACGCCACATTAGACCTTGCATTACACCTGAAATCCACATTGCAACAATGTATAAAACAACACCTACAGTGTGTAACCAGAAGTGGGTATTAACCAATTTAACGCTATACATACGACCTTGCGCGAATAACGCAGGAATTAAGTGGTAAATAGCACCAATTGAAATCATAGCAACCCAACCTAGTGCACCTGAGTGTACGTGGCCGATTGTCCAATCTGTGTAGTGAGATAACGCATTTACAGATTTAATTGCCATCATTGGACCTTCAAACGTAGACATACCGTAGAAAGACAACGAAACAACTAAGAAGCGTAGTACTGGATCAGTACGTAGTTTATGCCACGCGCCAGATAGCGTCATAATACCGTTAATCATACCACCCCAAGACGGTACGAATAGGATAATAGACATAACCATACCTAAACTTTGCGTCCAATCAGGAAGCGCTGTGTAGTGAAGGTGATGAGGACCAGCCCAGATATATAATGAAATTAGAGCCCAAAAGTGAACTACCGATAAACGGTATGAGTACACTGGACGACCTGCTTGTTTAGGTACAAAGTAATACATCATACCCAAGAAACCAGCAGTAAGTAGGAAACCTACAGCGTTATGACCGTACCACCACTGAACCATAGCATCTACCGCACCAGCGTAGATTGAATATGATTTAGTTAACGATACAGGCACTGCCATGCTGTTTACAATGTGTAGTACTGCAACAGTAATAATAAAGCCAGCATAGAACCAGTTAGCAACATAAATGTGCGACACTTTACGCTTGATTAAAGTACCAAAGAATACAATAGCGTAAACAATCCAAACCACAGCGATTAAAATATCGATTGGCCATTCAAGTTCTGCGTATTCTTTTGAGCTAGTAATACCAAGTGGTAATGTAATTACTGCTAATACAATAACTAGCTGCCAGCCCCAAAAAGAAAAGGCGGCGAGTTTGTCTGAGAAAAGACGCGTTTGACAAGTACGTTGTACGACGTAATAAGACGTCGCAAAAAGTGCACTGGTACCAAATGCGAAAATTACTGCGTTCGTGTGTAACGGACGTAGTCGAGAGTAAGTTAACCATGGTGTATCAAAGTTAAGTGCTGGCCAAGCTAATTGGGCAGCAATCAGAACCCCAATACTCATGCCAACGATGCCCCAAATCACTGTCATAATAGCGAATTGGCGTACAACCTTATAGTTATACTCAGTTTGTGATGCTACTGTTTGGCTCATTTTCTGGCTTCCGCTGCAATAAATGCGTTTAGAAATGAATTACCCACCTTTAAAAGTGGGGCCTACTATTTTCTCAAGCGTGTTATCTAAAACTTTCAATACATGAAAGCTTCAGAAAAAAAACTTGAGAAACCCTTATTTTTTGCGGGTGAAATGATAAATTTTTTGGCCTAAAAAAGATAGGTCAATTACATAAAATTATGACATCAATCAATGTTTGTGAGCTTGTTGTTTATTTTTTGATACAGTTTGTGCCTAATTTGGCTTAATAGTAACACTCGCACTTGTTATTTGCAGTCGCGATTATTAGTATTTGTTTTTCTTTAGTGCGAAATTGTTATGCTTATATATAGATTAAGTTTATTCACGGCGGTATTTTTTTTATTAACAGCATGTGATTTTTCCAAAAATACAGATGAAAAGTTTCTAGAAAATGCCACATGCACAGCCAATTTGCCTTGTACTTTTTCAAATGATGTTAAAGTATGGTTAAGCGAGAAAACTCTTTCTCCCGAAACTCCATTTACTATTTTTAGTGATTTGCCAACAAACCTTACAATTGAAGATGCCAAGCTTAAAGGCATTACTATGTATATGGGTTACATTCCTCAGCAATTTAAAAAACATAATGGCCTGTGGCAGAGTAATACCATGGTTGGCATTTGTTCTGAGCAAAATATGCTCTGGAATTTAGAGCTAACAGTCAAAGATAATACAACCTCTTTAATACAAACACTAAATTACTCTTTTTATGTAACGTATTAGGCTTAATACCTAACTTTCATGCAATCCATTTACCATTAGCAATTTGCATTGTTATCCATACGATTATTTAAGCGAGAAGATCACTAAAACTGCTATTTGAATCAAGTAGCCAATATAAGTTTTTATAATATGAAACTAATTCAATAAAGACACAGTTTTAATTGTGGCTGAACAAAAAGTCTAATCAAAAAAACCGCAAAGTAGTCAGATAAAGCTATTTAAGCACCAAACATGCGTAAATTCGGTTAGTAATTAACATTTAGTTTTGCGGTTTTAATAATTTGCTGTGATTAACTTGTTAATTTATCTGAATTTGGTACACAATTCGATTAGTTACATTGAATTACAAAGTTGACCAGTTTGGTTTCAACTGTGTTATTTAAGTATCTTAAATTGTTTATGCTATTGATATTTAAGTGTATTTATTCGTTAACAATGAAACAAGTTGTAACGTATGTCCCCAAAAGAGTTGTTCTATTTTGTTGGTTGATAAAAAGCGTACTGGCGTTAAGTTTTCGTTCAGTTAAAAGCGCCTAAGTTGCCCATCTGACTCACTATTCTTATAACAAGTGAGCATTACCAATAAAGGTAAACTTCAACAAGTAGGGTTCTTTCATGAAAAAATCAACTCTTGGCTTAGCTGTAATTGCAGCAATACCAATGTTCTCAAGTGTGCAAGTTTTAGCGGCTGACGAAGCAGCTACATCAATTGAAAAAATTCAGGTGACGGGCTCTCGTATTAACCGTACTGATATGGAAACAGCAAGCCCAATCACAGTTATCGGTGATGACTTCATTGCAAAAAGTGGTTTCACATCTGTTGCTGACATACTTTCTACTCAGCCATCAGCTGCTGGTATTAGCTTAGGCGCTTCAAGTAATAATGGTTCAGGTGGTTCTGCGACAGTTAACTTACGTGGTATGGGTTCGCAACGTACACTGGTATTATTAAATGGTCGTCGTATGGTTTCTTCAGGTACCGGCGCAGATTCTTCTGTTGATTTAAATACCATTCCTGTAGCAATGATCAAATCTATCGAAATCTTAAAAGACGGCGCGTCTGCAGTATATGGCTCTGATGCTATTGCTGGTGTTGTTAACATTATAACAAAGAAAGATTTTGAAGGTTCAGAGCTAAACGTTGAAGGAAGCCGCACTACAAAAGGTGATGGCAATAACTACGGTGTTAGTTTATTACACGGAATGAATATTGCCGATGGCAACTTAGTTGTTGGTGCTCAATACTCAAACCGTGGTGAAGTAATTCAGTCGGATCGTCGTTTTGTAGAGCCTGGCGAGTCTTCATTTATCCCTGAAGGAACACTGGGCGGCAGAACTTACCAGGGTAATGGTGTTTTTGCAGATAGAACTACTTCATACGACTTCACAACATCAAGCTATGCTCAAACACCTAATGAGCTATACAGCTTATTTACTAGTTTTGACAAAGAGCTAGACTCAGACACTACATTTAATGTTGATTTGATGTATACACGTCGTGAATCTAATCAACAACTTGCACCACAACCAGCAAGTATTGATTTAAGTACTTCTAGCTTGGATTCAACTTACACAGATAGCTTCCGTGACGCAGATACAGGCGATCTTGCTGACTCTTTAGAGTACAGAAGAAGAATGGTTGATGCTGGTCCTCGTATTTATGAGCAAGAAACTGACACTTACCGTGTATCTGTTGCATTACAAGGTTTATTAGATAACGATGCAAGCTGGGATGTAAGTGCAACTTACGGTCGTAATGACTCAAAAGATAAAGTTCAAAACTCAATTAATGCAAGTCGAGTTGAAGAAAGCATTTATGCAAACCAAGCTCTTTGGTTCAGCGGTGATTCTTTAGATCGTAGCTTATTAACATCTAACGATTCAATTTATACTGAGTCAAACGAAGGTGGTAACGAGCAATTTATTCTTTCAGCTGGTTACAGCGCAGTAACAGAAAGTGATATTGGTTACGCAATCGGTGTAGAAAACCGCTTTGAAAGTGGTTACTACACACCAGATCTAATTACTCAGCTTGGTGAGAGCACAGCTGCACAACAAGATCCAACTGAAGGTGATTTCTCAGTACAGTCTATCTACTTTGAAACATCTATGCCGGTATTAGAGACTGTTACCCTTGAAGGTGCTGCTCGCTACGATAACTACTCTACCTTTGGTGGCGAAACAACGTGGAAACTTGGTGCAACGTGGAATGTAACTGAAGAGTTTATGGTTCGTTCTGTATTAGCTACTGGCTTTAGAGCACCAAACGTATCAGAACTGTTTGGTGGTAACTCAGGTTCGTACGATTACCTAGCTGATCCATGGGGCAACGAACAAGATGCTCAAATACTTGTAAACTACACAAGTGATAACGATCTTAAAGCCGAAGAAAGTCGCTCTTTCACTTTTGGTATGGTTTGGGAAGTAGCTGACGGTTTATCAACAACTCTAGATTACTGGAAGTTTGATATTACTAATGCGATTACTCGCTTAGATGTTCAAAACGAAATGAATAGCTGTTTTGCAGGTGACTCAGAATCATGTTCATCAGTAAACATTACACAATCTGGTGACTTATCTAACCTAAGTTCAGCACTAACTAACGTAGGTTCTCAAGAAACGTCAGGTGTTGATTGGAATATTAGCTACTCTGCAGATAACTACCGTATAAACCTTGATACAACTTATTTAATTAAGTTTGAAGAAGATGACATTAATTACACAGGTACTATTGATGGCAACATCGGTGGTTACTCTAAAATAAAGTCTAACCTTTCAGTTAATTACGATCTAACTGATTCATTAAATATCCTTTATAACGCAAGATTCCTTCGTGGAATGGATGGTGACTACTACGGTGAAAACTTTAGTACTGACAACGTTATTTACCACGATATTTCAATGAGCTACAACTTGAATGATGCATTACGATTTACTGGTGGCATGAACAACATTTTCGATAAAGAGCCTGAGAAAGTATTAGGTGGTAACGATATGGGTACTGTTCCAGAAGTTTATGATGTAATTGGTTCACGTGTTTTTGCAAGTGTAAACTACAAGTTTTAACTAGCACATTAATCGTATTAAGGCTCAGTATTTACTGAGCCTTTTTTATTGAACAAAACAAAGGAGACAAGTACACTAAAAAGATATTTTAGAAGGAGAACTGATTGTTAAAACAAGATGAAAACTTATCTTTTGTCATTGAACCAGAGCTAACTCCTCGTTCTGAACAGCGCATAGATCTGTATTTTTCTATCCCTAATGAAATGGGGATTAATCCGCAAACGCTTACCGAAGAATCTTACTTTAATAACCACTTTAAATCACATTTAGCATACAACGCTAACAATATACACTTGCCATTAGTACGAAGCCGTTTTGTTAGTAAAAACAAAGGTGAGCAGCAAGATTACCGTCAAAACCTTAATTTATTTTGTTACCAAGTGCGTTTAGCCCTTGATGCCGACATTAAAGACGCGTTAAAAATTGATGAAGCAGAAGACTTTTATAAACGCGCTAACGAAGTATATGAACAAAGTGAAGGGCTTTTAAAAAAGCTGCGTCGCTACACACCAGATGACGAAAAACTACTTCCATTTTTTACCAATGCTGACAACTATTTAAGTTGGCATGTTGAGCAATCATTTTTAAAGCTTTTAGATGAAGGCCCACGTAGTAGCGATTATGCAAAAGAGCGTAACGATTTACTGCAGTTTTGTAAAAACGAAAATACGTACCGAGCAGAGAAAAGCTACAATTCTGAAACCACCATGCAAGACGCAAATCGAATAACAAATAAAATGCGCTTGTTACAACGTTTAATTGAGCATGGCGTTATATTACAGCGCCAAACGCGTTTTCTTAACAGCTACCTTAAACGATTAGTTAAAGGCACTGTAACAGCTGTTATCATGGCATTTGTGATGGTTGTGATACTTAATGCCCGCTCAACGTTTACTGAAGTCACCGCGACGCTTATTTTAATTTTAGGGGTCATTTACGGGCTACGTGAAATATTCAAAGAAGACATTACACGTATGATCTGGCGAGCTATTGTACAAGGGCGACCTAAGTGGCGATTTAGTTTTAAAAATAGTATTACCAAAGACAAAATAGCGAGTCAGCTAATTTGGCTTGAATACACACGCTTTAAAAAAATACCTAAAGAAGTTAGATCTATTTTTTCAAAGCGTCGTCAGCAAAATAAACAAGCCGCGCAGTGGTTACACTTTGCAAGTGAGACACGTGTTAGTGCAAAAGAATTTTTACCCGGTTACGATACACTGCAACAAACACTGCAATTTAGTCTTGCACCATTTGCGCGTTATTTAAAGCGTGGTGAAGGGAAGTTATATCATTTAGATAGTAATAAAATTTCTAAGCAGGCGGTTGAACGGCGCTATCAACTTAACATGGTGCTTGTGCTAACTGAGGAAGATAGAACACTCTACCAACGCTATAAAATAACGTTAAATCGTAGTAAAATCGTTAATATTGAGCTTATCTACTCCAAAAAATGAATTTTAGTAATTAAAAAAGGGACTGATAAAATCAGTCCCTTTTTTAAATTTATTTATTAGCTAAACCATGTTTACTATATAAAGTTACTTTGTTTGATACTAGCGTGATCTCGATATTTTTTGCTTCGTCGCCCCACACACAATTAGTATGCAGTGTTTTTTCAACACAATTATCTGCACTTCCCAAAATGGTTTCAACTTCAGTCTTGTCCATACCTACTTTGATTTTTTCGTAACTCTCAAGACTTACCTTAGAACAAGCCGCAAGGCTTAGTGTAGCTGCGATGATAAGGAGTTTTTTCATTGTTATATCCTACTTAGTATTAATGTTTGAATTTTCTGATTTGGACGATCATGCCCATTCGTGGGTGGTCAAAGTAATGTACTTCACCACTTATTACACGTCTAAACTGAGAAAAGCGGGCTGACTCTATATCGCCATTTTCTAGTTTTTGGCTAATATCAAAATTAGCTGTAATGTATAAATAATGTCGTAAGTGTATTTTGAATAAACCGTCTAGTTCCCATTCTGCTTTTGATTGGTTTGGGTCGTTAAATAATTCAGGTTGTGAATTTAATAAACTCATAAGATCAGGATTTGAATAGCTAGGGGTTACGTTGGAATCACTTTTAAGGTGTTTACCTGCTATTAAATGCATACTTGGAGCACGCGACTTACTTGCGCCTTCAAAGCGCCACCCAGTATGTAGAATAGGTGTTAATCCTTTGCGATCTAGCTGTCGGTACTGCGCTTTAAATTGCAGTTGTTCTGGCGCTAATAAATAAGTTTGCTGCATATCATCTTTAGCGGGTGCTAGAGGTGTTACAGGTAGCTCATCATAGCTTTGTAGGTAGTTTGTACTGTCACCGCATACACCCGATTGCGGGTTTGAATTAACTAATGAATCGGTAAAAGAGCGTTTTTGAAAACGCTCATCACCATCTATACAGGCTTGCATTGCTTGCTCTGTATAAAGAGGGGTCATTAAATCTAGAGAGTTTTTATCCTCAATAGCTTTGTGCTTAAGTGTAAAATCTTCTTGCAAATACGGAGCAGGGCGCTGCTTAAATACAAGCACCTCAACCTCAAACCAGCGTTCTGCAAATGCAGTGCTGCTAAACAAGCAGCATAAAATAACTAGCGATTTTTTTAGCAACATTAATGGCTAACCTTTTTTTCGAAATCTGCAATCATTGCAGTGACCATTTTTAAGCGTTCGCGAGCGTTAGCTTCACTAATTGCAAAGCGCAGTTTATTTGCGCCATCCATTTTGTACACCTTAGGCGCACTTTGTATCAAACCAATGATGAAGCTAGGGTTAACCTTAGTATCTTGGCTAAACTCAAAGTAACCACCTTTTGGATTTGCCTCAATTTTTGTTATCCCTAAATTACTTGCCTGCATTTTTAATAATTGTAGGCTAAATAGGTTTTTAGCGGCATCAGGCAGTAAACCAAAGCGGTCTATAAGTTCTACCTGTAGTTCATCCATATCATCAAGGTTAGCACAACTAGCAACTCGCTTGTACATACCTAAGCGTGCATTGACATCGTGTATGTAATCATCAGGTAATAGTGCAGCCAGTTTTAAATCTACTTCGGTTTGTTTTTTAAGTAGATTTTCAAGCGTTGGCTCTTTTCCTTCACGTAGCGCATTTACGGCTTGCTCAAGCATTTCCATGTACAAACTAAAGCCTATAGTTTGCATTTGACCTGATTGATCGTCGCCAAGTAACTCACCAGCGCCACGAATTTCTAAATCGTGTGTAGCGAGGGCAAAACCCGCGCCTAAATCTTCCAACGATTCAATTGCTTGTAAGCGTTTACTCGCGTCTTTAGACAGTGCTTTAGGGTCACCTGTGAGTAAATAGGCATACGCTTGATGATGGCTTCGACCAACTCGTCCACGTAATTGGTGTAATTGCGCAAGGCCAAGTTTATCTGCTCTATCCATAATAATGGTGTTGGCTGTCGGTACATCAATACCCGTTTCGATAATCGTGGTACATACCAGCACGTTGTATTTTTGATGATAAAAGTCAGTCATTATTTGCTCAAGCTCTTGCTCGCGCATTTGACCATGGGCTGAGGTGACGCTTGCTTCAGGCACCCATTCACTAATTTCTTGCGCAACACGGTCAATAGTTTCCACATTGTTATGCAAAAAGTAAACTTGGCCACCGCGTTTAATTTCACGCAGTACCGCTTCGCGTATTAGTTCTACATCGCGTTGGCGTACAAAGGTTTTTACCGCTAAACGTTTAGCCGGTGGCGTTGCGATTATTGATAAATCGCGCATGCCGCTCATGGCCATGTTAAGTGTACGCGGTATTGGCGTTGCAGTTAGTGTGAGTATGTCTACATCGGCACGCAGGGCTTTAATTTTCTCTTTTTGACGAACACCAAAGCGATGCTCTTCATCAACAATGAGTAAGCCTAAATCGTTAAATTTAATGTCATGCTGAATAAGTTTATGTGTGCCAATAACTATATCGAGTTTACCATTGGCCATTTTTTCAAGTGTGTCTTTTTGCTCTTTAGTGGAGTTAAAGCGCGAAAGTACACCAACTTCAATAGGAAAATCAGCAAAACGGTCTTTAAAATTTTCATAGTGCTGCTGAGCCAGCAAGGTAGTCGGCACTAAAATGGCTACCTGTTTATCATCGTTAACCGCTACAAAAGCAGCACGCATGGCCACTTCTGTTTTACCAAAGCCTACGTCACCACACACTAAGCGGTCCATGGCTTGTTTTGATTGCATATCGCCTAACACTGCTTCTATGGCGTTGCGCTGATCGTCAGTTTCTTCAAACGGGAAGCTATCGCTAAATTGGCGATATGCAGGGGCGTCTAGAGTAAACTTATTACCGGGTTTTGCTTGGCGCTGAGCATAAATATCGAGTAATTCGGCTGCTACATCGCGAACTTTTTCAGCCGCACGTTTTTTTGCTTTTTCCCATGCATCTGAGCCAAGCTTATGCAGAGGGGCGCTAGCTTCTTCACCGCCAGAGTAACGACTCAGCATATGCAGTGCAGACACTGGCACGTAAAGTTTAGCTTCACTTGCGTAAGTAATCGTAACAAACTCAGTAATTACACCTGCGGCATCAATTGTTTGCAAACCTTGGTAACGCCCAACACCATGGTCGAGATGCACAACAGGTTGGCCTTCTTTAAGCTCAGCTAAATTACGGATTAGCGCATCTTGGCTGGCTTCGTACTTGTGCTTGCGGCGTCTGCGCTGAGATACTTTTATACCTAGCAGTTCTTGCTCGGTAATAATAGAAAGGCTTGGTTTAGTACCAAGTACTACACTTTGCTCAAGCGGGCTTACTATTAAACCTACATCACTCGCGCTTTTTGTAAATTGTTCGAGTGTTTCAAATTCTTTAAATTTTAAACCGCTTGGTTTTAGAATGCTCAGTAATGATTCGCGACGACCATCGGATTCAACACTGAGTAATATGCGGCCTTTTTTCTTTTTTTGCTCTGCTACATAATTTATAAACGCGGCATAAGGTTCATGCTGTTTATGATCAATTCTAATCGCTGGTAGCTCGCTAACGCTTAAGTTTTTATTGCCCGCTTTAGTACCAAGCTTTGCAAGAGATAAACGAATACGTGCAAAATTGCCTAAATTAGAAAACAGCTCTTCAATAGGCTGATAAAGCGCATTGGGTTCAAGTAATGGACGAAGTGGGTCAACTCTGCGGTTCTCATAGCGTACATTTACATCGTGCCAAAAGGTGTCTGCCGCGTGCTCTAAATCACCCAGCTGCATAACAGTTGTCGTATCTGGCAAGTAGTCAAAAATAGTCGCTAGCTTTTCAAAAAACAACGGCATGTAGTATTCAACACCTGCAGGCCAGTTACCTTTGCTTACTTGCATGTATACAGAGTCTTGCTGCGAGCTTGCACCAAATTTTTCGCGGTAGCTTATTCTAAAACGTTCAATATCAGCGTCGTTAGTAGGAAATTCATGCGCTGGAAGTAGCTCAATTTTATCTACTTTTTCATCAGAACGCTGCGTTTCTACATCAAATAAGCGAATTGTGTCGAGTTCGTCATCAAAAAAATCGAGTCTAAATGGATGCGGGCTACCCATTGGATATAAGTCAACGATAGAGCCGCGTATAGCGTATTCGCCGTGCTCCATTACTTGTTGAACATTTAAATAACCAGCTTGCTCTAAGTTGTCACGAAAGTTATGTGTGTCTAGCTTGTCGCCCACTTTAAAGTTTATTGTTGAACCGTAAATAAACGAGGCCGGGGCTGTGCGCAACATTAAGGTAGATACAGGCACAATTAACACACTTTGTTGTTCTTTTTTTAAGGTGTTTAAAGTGGCTAAACGGGCTGAAATAATATCTTGATGGGGAGAAAAGTGATCGTATGGCAGAGTTTCCCAATCAGGAAATACCATTACTGGGTTATCGGGTAATAAATATTCTAATTCTGTTTCAAGGCGTAGTGCGCTTGGTGTATCAGGAGTAACAATCAAGACTAAGTTGTCTTGTTGTTTAACGCCTTCAGCAATGGCAATACTTAAACCACTTCCGCTTAGCTGGCCCCATTGAATTTTATCTTTTTGAGATTTTACCCAAGGCAAGGCTGCCCATTGCTCAAACGCCATTTATTACTCCATTTATAGTTGGCTCTTAGCAAGTAAGAGCCATCTTGAGTTAAGATTTCTTAGTCTCGGTATATTTTTGTTAGGTCTTTATAGTGATCAATTCTACGGTCACGCAAGAACGGCCAGATACGTCTTACGTTTTCTGAGCGTTTTTGATCAATATCTACCACTAAAATTTGCTCATCAGTATTATTAGCCTCTGCTAATAATTCACCTTGTGGGCCTGCAATGAACGAATTTCCCCAAAACGCAATGCCATCGCTTTGCGCACTTGGGTCACTTTCATGGCCGACACGGTTACAGCTAATTACTGGTACACCATTGGCAACAGCATGGGCACGCTGACTAATAACCCACGCATCTTTTTGACGAGTTTGCTCAGCAATGTCGTCGTTAGGATCCCAACCAATAGCGGTTGGGTAAATTAACACTTCAGCGCCTGCCATTGCCATTAAGCGGGCAGCTTCAGGAAACCATTGATCCCAACATACTAGCACGCCTAATTTACCCACCGAGGTTTGAATAGGCTCAAAACCGATATCACCTGGGGTAAAGTAAAATTTTTCGTAAAAACCTGGGTCATCAGGAATATGCATTTTACGGTATTTACCTGCAATACTGCCATCTTGTTCTAATACAACTGCGGTGTTGTGATAAAGGCCCGTAGCGCGTTTTTCAAATAAAGAGGCCACAATAACAATGCTTAACTCTTTAGCAAGCTCACCTAAGGCGTTACTGCTAGGGCCTGGAATGGTTTCGGCTAAATCAAATACGTCAACATTTTCGGTTTGGCAAAAATAGAGGCTTCGGTGTAGCTCTTGAAGTACAACCAGTTTTGCACCTTTTTGAGCGGCTTCACGAATGGCACTCATTGATTTTGCCATATTGTGCTGAGCGTTATCGGTATTGCTTTGTTGCACTAACGCAACGGTTAATTTTGCAGGGCTTGTCATTGTGCTGCTCCAGCTAAAAATCCACGAGGTAATTGCATTGTAATACAGTGCAGG
This sequence comes from Pseudoalteromonas sp. GW168-MNA-CIBAN-0100, assembly GCF_040309225.1. Classification (NCBI taxonomy): domain Bacteria; kingdom Pseudomonadati; phylum Pseudomonadota; class Gammaproteobacteria; order Alteromonadales; family Pseudoalteromonadaceae; genus Pseudoalteromonas; species Pseudoalteromonas sp. GW168-MNA-CIBAN-0100. The sequence goes on from NZ_JBEOOL010000004.1 coordinate 49,894, forward strand.
CTGCCAAATTGTTCAATTATTGGTTGGCAATTAACGCCAATAATAGTGTGTTGTGGGTATGCTTTTTGAACTTGTGCAAGAGCACGTTCATCATTGGCATCATTATACGTTGGCACAAGCACAGCATTATTAATAATTAAGTAGTTAGCGTAGGTAGCCGGTAAGCGTGTTTGCTCATCGTCATAAGCGGCTTTTGGCCACGGTAACTCAATTAAGTTATATGGGGTGTTATCGGCAGTTTTAAAGGTTTTTAGTTGTTTTTCCATTGCATCAAGTGCGCTAAAGTGCTCATCAGTTTTATCGTCACACCGCACATATACAAGGGTATTATTTGGAGCAAAGCGCACTAAGGTATCAATGTGGCTGTCGGTGTCATCACCGGCTAAATAGCCATGATCAACCCATAAAAAACGTGTTGCGCCCAAGTGCTCTTTTAAAAGTACTTCTATGTCAGCAGGGTTTAAATCTGGGTTACGGTTTTTGTTAAGCAAACATTCGCTGGTTGTTAGCAACACACCATGCTCGTTTATTTCAATACCGCCACCTTCAAGTACCATATCGAGCGCTTGATATTGGTTGTTTATGCTACTTAGCTCTTTTACCAAAGTACGATTAATTTGATTGTCTAATGCGCTTTCAAATTTATTGCCCCAACCATTAAAAGTAAAATCATATACTTTTAGTTGTTCTGGTGAATCAATAGCGGCGCAAGTAAGCGGGCCATGATCGCGCGCCCAGGTATCGTTGGTAGGCGTTACTACAAAATGAACACGATTAAGAGAGATGTTAGCGCTATTTAGCAATGCTGTAATATGCATTTTTAAGGCACTGTTATGCGCCACAATAACAAGCTGTTGCTGCATTGTTATATGCTTAGCAAGCTCAATATATACAGGTTCTACACGTGCTAAATTATCAGCCCAATCTGTGTCTTTATGAGGCCATGTAAGCATAACAGCGTCTTGCTCGGCCCATTCTGGTAAAAGTCTAAAGTTCATGAAGTTTATATACTAATTAAGATGACGCTAGTTTAGCATTTTACATAAAGATGTCAGCTAATTATCACTGTTTAGGTTGGCTTGGTTTTGATCAAGTTCCTGACGTTTTTTAAGTTGGCGGGTTTGAGCATGTAAACTCGCTCTAACAATAAGTTCTTGGTCAGTGGTTCTAATTGCAGTAAAGAGCATGGTGTATTGATAATGTTCGCTATCTTGTTTTTCTACTGCCACAACTTCGGTGTAACAATAAACCGCAGAGGCTTCGTGGTGCAAAAACAGTTTTGTTCTAAACGCTTGGCCAATTGAGTGTGCTTCGGGTGATGTAAAGCTAATACCGCCACCGCCGTAGCTATCACATTGTATTGCATTATCTTGGGCTTGTTCTGAGGCCAAAATATGGCTCATTATTAAATCTATTTTACGTGACTGCGCTTGTAAAAATGTAGCTAGCTCTTGTGCTATATCGCCCAAGTTACGCAGTGGTCGTAACGAGCTTTGCTCAAGTTCACTTACTTCATTTGCTAATCTAAATAGTGGGGGGATATCGTCTTCTAGCTCAAGCTGCGATTTAGGAACTTGTCCGTTCGATACGGCGAATAAATTCACTCTTATACTTTCATTAATTTGAAAGTACTGTTCAAACTCACCTAATCTTTCACTATTCATTATGTTCTCCACCACGTATTTATTTAATAGTAGCGTTGTGAGTACTAAATTGCTAGCAGATAAAATAACTCATAGTGGGCTAAATGCTTTGTTTACATTCAATTTTTAACATACTGATTATGAAAATAAATACACTAAGACATATTTAGGGGTAGTTATAAAAAAGCGGCCAATGTCATCCTAACATTGGCCGCTTGGGTATTGATTCATCAGCGCATACTTATTTAAGTAGAGCGGCTAATTCATGTAAATCTTTCACAACGTGATCTGGTTTTTTAGCTAATGGGTAAAGTGCTTTACCTGGGCGTGCAATGAAAGTGGTTTGTAAGCCTGCTTCTTTTGCGCCAGCAACATCCCAGCCATGGGCTGCAACCATCATAGCTTCATTTGGTGCTACATTTAGCTTTTTAAGTACCCATTCATAAGCACGTAAGTCTGGTTTGTAAATTTTAATATCTTCAATGCTGTAACGTGCATCAAAGTAAGACATTAAACCAGCGCTTTCAAACTGTGCCTTTACACCTTTGTTTGAAGAATTTGTAAGGCTTACTAATTTATAGCCCTGAGCTCTAAGTTTTGCCAGTCCTTCTTTAACATCGCTGTGTGGAGGAAGCGTTAAAAGAGGCGTAACAATAGCTGTTTTAGCTTGTTCACTTGTAATATCAATATTGTTGTTTTGAGCAACCATAAGAAGTGATGCCACCCCAATTTGCCCAAAGTCGTGATAACTACCGCTTACTGTATCTACTAATGAATGGTGCAGCATAGTCGAAAACCATAGTGGTAATAAATCTTCACGCCCGCCTAGTGCTTTACCAATAGAGGTACGCATTGACGTTAAATCAAGTAGGGTTTCGTTTACATCAAAAATAAGCACTTTGGGCTTTACTTGTTCTTTTGGTTCATCAGCGACTGCATAACCAGATACAAGGCTTGTGCCTACAAGTAGTGAAAGAGTAAGTGTTTTTAACGATTTTAAAATAGACATTAGTTATTCTCCGATTCAAGTGCTGCCATAATATCAGTAGGTTCTGCGCGTAGGGTGTAGTCTTCGTTTAAAAATGCGTATGTAATAACACCTTCTTGGTTTATCACATAAGTAGCCGGTAGCGGCAATTTAAAGCTTTTATCGCCGTAGTAGTGTTCAAAATCAATACCAAATTGTGTGTATAACGCTTGAATACGCTCATCAAGTGTAAACAATAAACCAAATTGCTCAGCTACTTTATTACTAACATCTGAAAGCACGTCAAACTCAAGATCGTTTTTTTGTGCAGTTGAGAGAGTTTCATCAGGCAGTTGTGGTGATATTGCGACTAACTGAGCATTTTGAGTTTTAAATTGCGGTAAGTAGTCATTAAGTGCTTTTAGCTCTAAATTACAATATGGGCACCAGCCACCACGATAAAAGCTAATAATTACCGGGCCTTTTTTTAATAAATCCGCAAGCTCAATGTTTTCGCCGTTATGGTTGGCTAGGCTGAAGTTTTCTACCTTTTGACCAATTTGCAACGCATTGTCTTTAATATGCTGTGCAATAAGCTCTTCGTTTGTAGTGTTCATTAATGCTAAAACGTCAGCCGGTAACTTGGCATCTTTTTGTACGTTATAGGCATCTATTTGCGCTTTTAAACTCATGATTGAACCTCAATAATTAGACTATTTGCAATTATAGTGTTTTACATATTTAAATAAACATTGCAAAACTGAAAGCTTCATTCGAAAATGTTAAACATTGAAAAGTGCACAATGGCATCTTTATGTATAATTTAAGCGACCTAGAAACATTTATAGCAGTAGTTGAAAATAAAGGGGTGCTTGCTGCTGCGCGCGAGCAGCGTTTATCGCCTGCAACGGTAAGCCATCGCTTAAGTAAATTAGAACGTGAGCTTGCAACAGTACTTGTTTTTAGAGATAGCCGACGAGTACGGTTATCTCCCGCAGGTGAAATATTTTATACGCGAGTTGGCGCTATAATGGAGGCGCTGCACGACGCTGAGCATAGTATTGGTGCGCGTAGTTCATCTGTGAGTGGTTTATTACGCGTGACTATGCCCCCTTGGATTTTTTCAAAATACGTAATGCCAAGACTTAATGAGTTAGAGCAGGCCTATCCTGAACTAAAACTTGATTTTTTAATTACTGATCATTTTGTAAATGTGGTTGATGACGCACAAGATGTGGCAATTCGTGTAGGACAATTAAATGATTCCGGTTTACTGTCACGAAAAATAGTAAACAACAAACGTATACTTTGCGCAGCTCCTAGCTACATAAAAAAATATGGCATGCCTAAAAGCTTAGCTCAATTGAGCGAACACTATTGGGTTTGCCTGCCGTGGCAGCGCCAATTAAAGCTTTTTGATGAACAAGGTAAAACACATACTTTTAATGCAAGAACACGCTTTACTATTTCTAATTCCGATAATATGACTCAAGCAGCCATTGCAGGTCATGGCATTGCAATTAAATCAATGATAGCTATTCATGAAGATATTAAAAATGGCATTTTAGTTGAAGTTATGCCCGGTGTCATGGCACAAGATGATGCACCAGTTTGGTTTTTGCGTCCGCAAAATAGCTTAACTACCCGCAAAACCGATGTATTTTATGACTTTATGAAATCACTATTTTTGAGCTGCGAATAAGCGTTTAAATGAGCGTTTTACTCCAGTTAAAAACAAATAACCAGTAAGTTCGGCAAGTAAGGCAACTATAATAGCTGCAACAATGGCGGCTATAATAGAGTCTTTTTTTAAAATGATTTGACCTTCGAAGCGTTGCCACACTTGTTGCTTTACATCACTCATGCCACTGATCATAGTAAAAATATATGGAGATTGCGCAAACCTATTTACAGCGATTTGTAAGTCTTGTTGTCGTGTGTAAAGTGTACTGATATTACTTGCACCTTTATTCACAATCCCATCATCAATATTTTTATAGTGTTTAATTAGCTTATTTAAATCATTATTAAAATACTTAGCTGCATCGCTTTTAAAAGGCGCAATAGCATTATTAGCTTCAATTAATTGGGCTGATAATGCTTGGCCAAAATCGCTTACAAATGCAGGAATTTGCACTCCAAGTAGTAAACCGAATGCAAAGAAACTAAGCCGGATGTAATCTAAAAATTTACTCATTTATCTTTCTATCCATTTAAATAACCCAGAATTAACATTTGAGCTTGTTTTTATATCAAAAACTCGTAACCTGTCGGTAATAAAAATAACAACAGGTGGATGTTAAGGATGACGAAAAAAGTAAAATTCACGTCAACATTTGTTGATATATCTAAACAGCTCAAACGTTTTGTATCGCGCATTGTTCAACCCGACGATGTAGAAGATATTGTGCAAGAAACCTTTGTAAAAAGCTACGAAGCTGATTTAAAGCAAGATATACAGTTTACCCGCAGTTACATGCTTAAAACAGCAAAACACTTAGCACTTAACCATATAGCTAAGTGGGACAACAAATTTAATGATTCGTTAGAAAACGATAACGAATTACCGGTATTACTCAAATCAATGAAGCTTGAGGATGAATACACATCTAAAGAGCGCTTTTTACTTTTTTGTAGAGCTACTGAGCAACTAAGCTCATCGATTCGTAAATGCTTTATATTAAAAAAAGTTTACGGCATGAGCCAAAAAGAGATCGCAGACCAAATGCAGTTAAGCCAAAGCACTGTTGAAAAACACATTGCCAAAGGGTTGTTACAAACCATGTCGTACATGCGTGAACATGAGCAAAGCCCTCAAACAAACCCTAAAGCTCAAGCACACCCTATCTCAGTTAAGAGGGTCGCAGAATGAGTAATGTTCATCAATTTAATTCAAAAGATTTAATTTTAGAAAAGTCATGTGATTGGATAAGCGCGATTGATCGTGGTTTAACTGATGATGAAAAAGAGCAATTTAAATTATGGATGATGCAAAGCATCGCCCATCAAGACTCTATATACGAGCTTGCTCAGCTTTGGGATGAGCTTTCGGTATTAAATGAATTAAGTCATTTATTTCCTCAGCGTAACAATACTAAAGCATCAAAAAATAAGTGGATGTTTTCTTACTCAATTGCAGCGAGTTTATTTGCAGCACTAATGGTATGCAGCTACTTATTAATTAATTTAGAAAATGGCTATAACCAAGAGCTTGCAAAAGTTAATTACACTAAAATTTACAAAACAAAAGTAGGCGAGCAAGCAACGTATGTGTTGCCAGATGGCACCATAGTGCAGCTTAATACTAATAGCTTGCTAGAAGTTGCTTATAGCAAAGGCCGCAGGCAGTTATTACTTAGTCGTGGAGAAGGGCGTTTTAATGTAGCAAAAGATGCCACGCGTCCGTTTAGTGTTATGGCCGGCGACAAAAGCTTTACCGCACTCGGTACCGTGTTTAATGTACAGCGTAATACCTCATCAGATTTAGAGCTTGTTGTTACCGAAGGCAAAGTGATGATCACCGACCCTAGTGTAGCGGTTGATGCAAATGACTTTAAAGATTATCAGCTTGCAGATAACAGCACGCAAAAAATTCGTCAAATTAATGCCAATATTGTTACCTCAGGCGAAAAAGTAATTATAGAGCAGAGTGTTACAAAGCCAATTACCCAGCTTTCAATGAACGACGTACAACGCGATTTGGCATGGCAAAATGGCATGCTTATTTTTAATGGAGAAGAGCTAAGCGATGCTTTAAATGAAGTAAGTCGCTATACCGCCACACGTTTTGAGCTTTCATCAGCCGAGCTTGCCAGTATTAAAGTAGCTGGGGTATTTAAAGCGGGTGACGTTGAAGGTTTACTTGAGAGTTTACAAACTAATTTTTCGATTGATCATGAGCGTTTAGGTGAGCATGTAGTAACGCTAAAACACCATACAGAATCATAAGTAGACGTTATGCAAATCAAACTAATGTTAGATAAAGTTGCATCAATAAAGATTGAACGTAAAAAAACATTAAAAAAAAGAAACAAAACCATAGAGGATTTTTGTTTGTCAGCTGTTTATATAAGTTGCGCAGTAACCAAACGCATTTATTGAGTGGATTTAGTGTGCTTGTACCGGCTATTTTTAGCTTGAGTGTGCAAGCAGCAACTCAAACCACTGGGCAAATGGTGCAATTTGATATAAAAGCGCAGCGAGCAGACAAAGCCTTAATTGAATATGCTAAACAAACAGAGCAAACCGTGGTGTTTTCTTATGAGTTGGCAAAGCAGTATGACGCAAATTCAGTTTATGGATTTTACACTCAGCTAGATGCTCTAGAGGCATTATTAGGTGGGACTGAGCTCGATGCGGTTGTTGATCAAAATGGTTTACTGAGTATAAAACTCAAACAAATCAACAGGAATGATAACAACATGATGAAGCTTTCAGCGGTCAGTGCAGCAGTATTACCAGCTTTACTTGCAGTAAATTCGCAAGGTGTAAACGCAGCAGAAGAAGTCGCTCAAGAAAAAATTGAAAAAATTGCTATTGTCGGTAGCCGTGTAGCAGGACGTTCAGTTGAAGATTTACCCGTTCCAGTAGATATCTTAAGTGCAGAAGCGCTTGAAAATACAGGCCAAACAGAAGTTGGTCGTATGCTACAGTCTATCGCCCCTTCATTTAACTTTTCAAGCTCTGCAATTAGTGACGGTACTGATGCTTTAAGACCTGCGACACTTCGCGGTTTGGGCCCCGATCAAACATTGGTTTTAATTAACGGCAAACGTCGTCACCAAGCAAGTATTATTCATATTAATGGCTCTGTTGGGCGTGGTACCGCAGGTACTGACATGAATGCAATTCCAGCCTCTGCAATTAAACGCATTGAAGTATTACGTGATGGCGCTGCTGCTCAGTATGGTTCTGATGCAATTGCAGGTGTTATTAATATTGTGCTTAAAGATGGTAGCGAAGGTGGCAAAGCGGCTATTAACTACGGTCAATATTCTGAAGGCGATGGCGAAACCATTAACCTTGATTTTAATAAAGGCTTTGCGCTAGGTGATGACGGTTATTTAAATACAACGATTAATTACCGTGACCGTGCACCGACTAACCGTGCAGGTTTACATGGCTCTTGTCAGTTTTATGGTTGTACAGAACTAAGTGACGGCACTTTACTTGCTGGCGATCCGCGTGAGCTGACAGCCGATCGTGATACATTCAGAATTGGTGATGCTGATTCTCAGCAGTTTGGTTTAACAATTAATACCGGTTACGAGTTAGGTGATGGCGAGCTTTACGGCTTTATTACTTACTCAACACGTGAAAATGAGTCGGCTGCATTTTTCCGTCATAATGCAAATGCAGGTGGTAACCCAGTACTACAAGATAATGATGCGACGATTCCGCTAGGTTTCTTACCAAAAATTAATACAACTATCGACGATATCTCGTACAACTTTGGTTATAAAACTGAGTTTGATAACGATGCAAGCCTTGATTTATCATACACCTATGGTGAAAACAGCATTGATTACACGACAAGTGACACTATCAATGCCTCATACGCTAACTTTTTACGTTATGACCAAGGTTTAAGTGCTGCTGATATTCGTACAACAATCCCACGTGAAGCGTACGCTTACGGCATGGAATTATCACTGCAAACAATCAATATTGATTTTACGCAAAACTTTGATGATTATTCTTTAGCAATGGGCGCTGAAATCCGTACTGACGAATATCGCATTTTAGAAGGTAATGAGTACGCATACCGCGATTACGATACAACCAACGGTGTAAGTATTTACAACGGCTTAAGTGGTGGTGTTGGTTCTGAAAATGCATCAGGTGGTTCACAAGGTTTTGGTGGTTCAGCTCCTGCGTCATCAGTTGATGAATCGCGTGATGTAATTTCATTTTACATAGATGCAGAAGCTTATGTGATTGAAGATGTAATTTTATCGGGTGCACTTCGCTACGATAACTACAAAGGCTTCGGTGATACAGTAAACTTTAAGCTTGCTGGTAACTGGTCTGTAACCGACGATATTTCACTACGTGGTGCATTAAGCTCAGGTTTTAGAGCGCCTTCTATGCAACAGCTTTACTTTAATAACGTAAGTACGCAATTTGTTGTTGGTACTAATGGTAATTTAGTTGCAGAAGAGGTTGGTACATTTAGAAATGATTCAACACTTGCGCAAAGCTTAGGTATTCCAAAGCTTAAAGAAGAAAAATCACAAAACCGTAGTTTAGGTATTGTATATAACGTTACAGATAATATTAATGTAACCGTTGATTACTACTCAATTGATATTGACGACCGTATTGTAATTAGTGACCGCTTAGGTAAAGGTTTATCTACAAGCCTTGATGCTGCACTAAATAGTGCGGGTGCTGGCGTAGGTCAGTTCTTCTTAAATGGTGCTGATACAGAAACTCGTGGTGTTGATTTTGTAGCAACGTGGAACACTGAAGGTTTAGGCGGCACGCTTGATTTTACACTTGCAGCTAACTTTACTAAAACAGATGTTGTATCGTTATTTTCGCCTGCTGGCTCAAGCCTTGAGACAGTAAACGTAGAAGATATATTTTCAGCTGAAGACATCTCTATTATTGAAGAGTGGCAACCAGAGGATCGTATTAACTTAAGTGCACTTTATCAACGTGATGATTGGACAGTTAACCTGTCACTTAATCGCTTTGGTGAGTACACAGTAGAAGATGGTGGTCGTCAAACGTATGGCGCAGAAATTTTAACTGACGTTAAAGTTAACTACTTCGTTACTGAAGATTTGTCGGTAAACATTGGTGCAAATAACTTGTTCGATGTTTACCCAGATAAAAATGAAATAGGTAACTCTCGCTCAGGTACTATTGTGGATGCTAGTGGCAACACAGTAATAAGTAGCTCAGGTGTGTTTGACTACTCACGTCGTTCTGCTCCATTTGGATTTAACGGTGCTTACTACTACATAGGCGCAGAATACCGTTTTTAATTAATAACCTCCCTTTCGTTATTTAACTCAAAGGGCCGTAAGGCTAATGCCAGTCAGTTAAGCTGACTGGCATTTTTCTTTTTATGGGGATACTTAGATGGTTTTGGCTTAACCCATCGGGGGTATCTTCTATCCTCTCGTCTAGCTGGAAGCTTAAATAAGACCAGTGTATTGAGTAAGTGCTGCCAGTGTATTGGAATGTTCCCTGGACTCATTATAGATACTGACGAGAAATACTGAATGACAGCCATCGAACTGCTAGAGAAACTAAGCTGGTTAGGCCATATCCCTGTAACTGTCGCCGCCATCGTCATTATTCTTCGTATTAAATTATAGGCGAGTAACACGCCCCATAGCTCCTGACGCACCATGTCTGGACGCTTGCTTCTTAAATGGTATGCGCTATCAAGCATGGTTTGTTTGATTTCTCTAAACCCAAGTTCTATCTCCCAACGATGACAATATAATTCAACAATTTCATTACCTGGATAACGCAATCTATCCGTCATCGAGGTTAATATACGGTAGCTTTTGCCCTTTATTGTTTTACTGATTAATCTCGCTTTAATCGTTTCAGGAACATCGGGAAAGTTTTTTTGTGCATGCTTTGTTGTTTTCAATTCAATGATATGGTCATTTTTACCCGCGCTGGAGATGATTTCATACTGTAAGTCGGGCCTTGCTGGTATCAGCCAGTGCCTCATCTTCCCAGTTTGGTGCCAACGATTTAACAGGCCTAAAGAATAATATCCTTTATCAAACATAGTCAGTGAATTATCTGGTGTACGTTCAATTAAACGCTCAGCTAATTTCATCTCGTTGGTTTTATAGTTATCAAACTCGCTACTGAGCAGTTGATGGCTGGTCAATTCCATATGACAGACCATGCGTATTTGAGGAAAGGCTGTATCACCGTATTGGTTGCTACCAGAAGAGAAGGCTTTACGATTATCAGGCGTGTCGGCTGTTCGCCACACAACACCGTCAACAGCTAATAGGTTCAAGCCATTCCATGTTTCGAATGACTGTTGCTTATACATTGATTGAGCAGATTTATTGAAAACGTGTTTAACGGAATCATCACCTAACCTTTGTCTCGCTTGTACCATCGCACTTGGAGCAACGAGTTGGTTCTTGCCAGGTAACATGATATCTAGCTTATTAGCGATATTCCAAACCGATTCTTTTCGAAACAATGCCATGCCAATAACTGACCACAAAACGGCCTCAAGCGGTAACCTTCGCTTACGAACGGTTGCAATCCCAGCTTGTTGAAAACCTTGTTCAATGATTTCAGGGTCAAGAATTTCTGATAATTTTTCAAAGGTATGGTATCGGCTGCTTTCTTCAAGTGTTGCTTGCAGTGCTTGTTCTATATTCACAAAAAAATCCGTAGTTAGTTTCCTAACTACGGATTTTGCATGATCGTTTGGATCGGTCAATCGGTCATTTTCTTAACTGATCGGCATTAGGCCGTAAGGCCCTTTTTTTGGTTTTATATTGGGCTGTTTTATTTAGAAATCAAACTTATTGAATAATCATCGTATTGCTTAATATTATTCATTACACTCATTAAAGTATTATGTGTACTGTTTTCGTCTGCGGTTATAAGTACCGAACTTATTTCATATTTAGCCGCGAACATCGCTAAATTAGTCGCAACTTGCTCTAAATCAATTAACCTCCCCGAAAAATATATTCCGTTACTTTCATCAATTCTAAATAAAGCATTTTTAACAGGCTTATCTATTTGAGGGCTGTCGAGTGGTCGGTTTAATTCAATAGCCACAGGTTTTACAAAAGATGTAGTTACAATAAAGAAAATTAGTAAAATGAACACTATGTCTAACATCGGGGTCATATCTACATCAGCATTATTTTGTAGTTTGGTTAGTTTGTTTTTTATATTGGACCTTACTTTTAATTAAATGCTGCGGCGCCACAGCAAGGTTTTAGGTACATATTAACAAAATTAGCACAGCAAAAATAAAGCGTGGTTAAATAAATATTCTAATAACATTAAATATTTGTATTAATTATGTATTTAAAATGTGGTGAAATAAGGTGGTGTTTATACCGTTCTGCTTATATATGGGGTCTATTTAGTATCGTTATAATGTAATGCAATTTGTTAAATTGCTTAAAAAACTATGTAGATTGGTATTAGAGGCAATAAAAAACCCAGCTCGAGGCTGGGTTCTAGTTATGCACTATGTCAGCTTAATGCTTTTGCATACGGCTCATTTCTGCATGGCAGCTTTGCATTGTTAATAATGTTTTAGCCAGTGCAGCTTCGCAGTCAGCTGGTTGCGGTTTATCCATTGCTGCTTTAATTTCTTCAAGGGTTTTATCTTCTACCTCTTCAAGCTCTTTTACATACGTGCTGTCGTTGTGTGAGGTGAAAGTAGTCAATAGGGCTGTGTACGCACGTCGTGCTTCAACTGCGAAAGATGAGCCATCTTCGCGTTCGCCTTTTTCATTAATTGCATATGGCTGCAAGCGCTCAACACTCACTTTTCGGGCATCTATCATACGCTGAAAAAGTGCACCAATAGCAGGGTCTTCAACTTTTTCCTGTGCTTTTTGATAAAAATCGATGCCGCTGTTCATAACTTGAATGATGTCAGTAATATGATTTACTTCTGATCCTTGATGGGTGTTCATAATGACCTCTTTAATTAAATGAATGTATAGTTCAATTTAATAAAAGCAATGTATGTTCCACGTTTCAATGGTTGTGTAGTTATTTGATTTTATTGGTTTAATTTTGTTTCAGTAAGATGCTAAGTTAACAGGCAAAAAATTAACCTAGCAATTTTTACATTATATTGTGTAATAAAGTTATTTTAGCTCTTCAGCTACTTCAGCTACTTTTTGACGTAACCAAATGTGACTCGCATCGCGATGTAACAGTGGGCTCCAAATCATATCAAGCTCAAAAGGAGGGATTGGAAATGGTGGCTCTAAAATTTTAAGCCCCGGATCATCTAAATATATATTTGCGGCTTTTGAAGGAAGGGTCGCAATTAAATTTTTCTCTTTAGCTAAATGAATTGCCACATGGTAGTTACGCGTAAAAGTGGCAATATTACGATGCTTACCAAAGTGCGCAAGTGCTTCGTCAACCCAGCCAAGTTTTTGCACATCTTTAGGGTCCATGCCTACACCTACACCAAAACCTGTTTTGCTTACCCATATATGGCGCGCTTTTAAATAGCTGTCGAGACTAAAGTTTTCAATTATAGGATTATCGGCTTTTACTAAGCAGCAAAAACTATCTTTCCAAATACGTTTATGATGAAAAGACTGCGGTAAGTTTTCAAAACGGTTGATTGCCATATCTACTTTACCGTTTTCTACATCATGAAAGGTGACATCACTTGGTGTGAGTATATCTAAAGTAGTATCGGGGGCTTCTTCGTGCAATTTACTTAAAAGCTTTGGTGCTAATGTACTTGCAGCGTAATCACTGGCCATTATTCTAAACACACGCTTACTCTGGCTTGCCTCAAATTCTCGATTAGGAGCTAGAGTTTCTTCAAGGGTCATTAATATGCCACGAATAACGGGTTGTAACTCCAAAGCACGCTCGGTAGGCACCATACCATCGCTGGTACGAACTAAAATAGGGTCGTTAAATAAGTTACGAAGACGTTTAAGGCCATTACTCATTGCAGGTTGAGTTATACTCAATTGATTAGCAGCGCGTGTTACGTTGCATTCTCGAAGCAATGTATCGAGGTAAACGAGTAAATTTAAATCTATTTTACTTATATTCATTGTGTGTGTCCTTTAGCGCTTACCAGTGGTGAATAAAGCGCTGTGCTGTCGGGTATGGGTAAATATGACTTACCTGACCATTTTTTATATTTTGTTGTGCCTGCTTCCAAAAGCTAACATCTATAAGCTCAGGATGAGTGCTGAGTAAAAACTTCTTATACATAGGGTTTGGCATTACAAATGTACAAAGTTGCTCAGGAAATACGTCCTGTGGTGCAACAGAGTAACTTTGTTCATCCATTAAATAGTCGTCATAGCTCTTTGCTTTTGGTAATGCTCTAAAGTTCATATCGGTTAGATATTGAACTTCATCGTAATCGTAAAAAATAATACGTTTGTGCTTACTTACACCAAAGTTTTTTAAGAGCATATCACCAGGGAATATATTAACAGCAATCATTTCTTTTAGGGCTTGCCCATATTCTTCAATCGCGTCGGCGACACTTTCTTCATCAGCATTTTCTAAAAACAAGTTAAGAGGTGTCATTCGCCGTTCAATATACAAATGCTTGATGATCAACCAATCGCCCTCAATTACCATTGATGAGCCAATTGTTTTATGTAATTGCGCAAGTAAATTACTATCAAAACGCGCCAAAGGAAATACGACGTTAGAATACTCTATGGTATCGGCCATTCTCCCAACGCGATCATGGTTTTTTACCAGTTGATAGCGCTTTAATACGGTATCACGGCCGAAGGGTTTACTCTCACCAAATTTGTCTTTTATTACTTTAAAAACATAACCAAATGAGGGGAGAGTAAATACCATCATCACCATACCGGGAGTCCCCGGTGCAATTGTAAACTCATCACTAGAGTGAGATAAGTGATTTAAAAACTCTCGGTAAAACTCAGTTTTCCCCTGCTTATGAAAACCCACTGCGTTATAGAGCTCAGCAAGTGTTTTGTTTGGCATAAGTTGATTTAAAAACCGGACAAGTGCTGACGGTGCGTGAGTTTCTACCATAAAATAAGCGCGGGCAAAGCCAAAAATAACACGCATTTGAGATGACTTAGTTAAAAGTGCGTCTAAATATAATCCGTTATCTTCATCGTGTAATACAGCGATTATAAAGGGCTGAACCCCACTTTTTGAAACAACACGACCAACAATATAGGCTGCTTTATTTCGATAAAAAGGCGTGTGTAAAATATCAAAGCGCATTTGCCAAGGTTGGTGATGTGTATCGGGGGCTTGTTTATAAAAAGCTTTAACAAGGAGGCGAATATCACGCTCTAAATTTACAAATGGGGCCTTAAAATCAAAATGACTAATAATGCGTTTTATTGTTGGTTTGAGGCCATCAACTACTGGAAAGTATGTTCTATATTCGGCCTCAACAGGCACTGAAGGAGCATCTTTTAAGGTTGCTTCTACAAATATAAAGTCATTATGAAAATAGCGCCTATGGTACAGCCGGCAAAATACAGAGTTATAAAAAGTTTCGGCGAGCTCTGCTTGGGGATGAAAACATAAAAAATGCTGATATATCTTTTTAACTTCAAGCCATATGCTTTCATCGAGTTGTTCGGTTGGGGTTTCTTTTTTTAGCGCTTGCGTGGTTTCGTTAACACGATCATCATAATAGCTGATACGCAAACGGCTGATATCATTAATTGCTTGCCAATCTTTTTTTGCAAAGGCAAGAGGGGCTTTGGCTGTTGTTTTTTGAAATAACTGATAGTGCCTTTTAAAACCCGTTAAAATTAATTCAGCAATATGGCGAGGTTGCATTTGCACTCCTTAAAAGTCCCTAGAGTTTATACTCTATTGTGTTAAGGGTATGTTATTTTAAGTTTAAAACCAAGATAAATGTTACTTACTAACTAAGAGTAACTTATTGGAATTGAGCTATCTTTTTTTCGAGAATTTTAATTTGTTTAGTCACAGCCGATACGTTTTTCTTATATGTTTTATTGATTATTTTTAGTTTCTTAGTAATGTCTTTAGTAATACGCTTTTTATCATCAATGGCTAAGATATGATTTAACCGCTCTTGTTGTTTGTATTCAGCACGCTCTTTATTACGATCAAGTATTGTTAGTTTATGGTTATTACTGCGAAGCTCTGCCTCTAAGCCAGATAGAAGCCTTTCACGCTCAAGTTCGTTTAGTTGTTTAGTGTAGTCAACCTTAGGACCAGAATACTGATTACCCGTTGTGTTAACTTTATAAGTCGTTGCTTCGTCGTCACAGGGGAGTTGAGAAAAGACAGTGCCTTTTTCTGTTACACATTTGTAGTAAGTGGTATCGCTAAAGCTAAAAAAACTGATAAGTAAAAAGCTAGAATGGAGAATATAACGAGAAGTTTTAAACATACATGTCATCCTTGGTTTTTATATCTAACAACAATATAAAACTATAACCTAGCTTGGTGGTATATCAAGCTAGGTTAGGATAACTGTTATTGGGTAAAGGTTTTGAGCTTTTTAATACTCTGTACTAAAAATGGTATATCTAAACCTTGTTCAATAGAAAAACCTTCAGCGGCGGAAATGTTTTTAAAGTTACCATCTGAATCTATTAAGGTAATCCTATCTTTTTTATAGGCTATAACAACACCCTGAGAGTAGTTCACGCCCATATCGTCTTTTTTCTTGTATAGATTAACGCCTAGCATTGTTTGCTTGGCAATAGCTTTGCAATTTAAATATTGCCCAACGCTTGTTGCAATTAAATCGCTAGGTTGAATTAGCCCATCTACTTTAGAAATACGTTTGTCAGAGCTGTATAAAGTTGAGGTGGTTACTACTTCTTGCTTGTTATTGGCAAGACTAAAAGCAAAAACCTGTGTTTCATCATCTCGAACAGTAGGGGTATCACTCGCTTTAATTACTCGAATAGCACTAGAGCTATGTGCTTGATCATTAATAAAGCTTAGTTCTTCAATGCCAGTTACTTCAATGCTACGGCGCTGACTTTGCCAAACTGGGAGTGTCTGCTCGGTTAAAATTGCTGCTTTATAAAAAGCGGGTAAACCATACACTAAGCTAAATAACGTATCGTCATGATTTGTTGGCTGTAAAAACTGCTCTGTTTTGTGCATGTTTTTATTCTCGGCAACAAACTTTTCGAGTTGTTGTTGGGTTTCAAATACAAATATATCTACATTGGCTTGTGTGTAGTCCTCGCATTTTTCAAGCGGGCTTGGCATTTGATAACTAATATTTTGGTTGTTAATTTTTACGTTGTGTGCTTGCTCGTAGCTTTCTATATCTAGCAGATCATTTTTAGCTAACAAGCTTTTAGCGGTAGTAGGGTATGAAAGTGGCAAAACATTATCTTGTTTTGTTACGTCAAAGTTTAAATTGGCGTCAGCCCAAATATGAATACTGTGGCTAAGCGAAAAACACACGATTAAGAAAGAAATTGCGTAACGTGCAAATTTATATTGCTTTAAACGCTCAAGGTGGTGCCATGTGTAATTACTGACAAGTAGCTGAAAGCCTAAAATAACAATAACAATCCCACTGGCTAAAATGGTTGTTAAAGCAGGAGAGCTTGTTAAACGATGCCACAACAATGAAATGATTTCAGGTAAGGCAGATATACTTAGGTGATAACCTAAATTAACATAAACATAAGCATCAAGAGTAAGCAATGAAGCACCTACAGTGGCTATAACAGCGGCCATGCCACGAATGTGCCGTGGGTAGGGAAATATTAAACTAAGCGGAAATACCGTCAGCACAAACGCTAAAAAGGCTATAAAACTAGTGTGGCTTAGCCAAGTAACTAGCATATAAGTAATGCCTAAAAAGCTTGTAGGTGGCGAGTCTGCAAATAAATAACTTAAGCTAATAAGTAGGGCTAAGCCGATATTGGCAAAGGTAAACCAATGCCCCCAACTTAGCAGCTGACTCGCTTTTGATGAAAATTGATTGTGCTGCGATAAATTCATAAATTTTACTTAACCGACTGCGCGAGCGCTTTTGCAAAGTTCTCGGTTACAGCTTGTCTTTTCCCTGTTGGTACATGCTCTTTTAAGATATGCGTGATAGAATTTCCTAAACACATAAGACTTAAATCAACCGGCGCATTGTGTTTAGTTAGCACATCAATAAGCTGATCGACGATTTGTTCTACTTCTTCATTAGAGTATTTTGATAAGATTGGCATTAGTTGGTTCAATAGAATAGTTATATTCTCGTATTTTAACACTAGAGGCGTGAAAAACAAAGATGACAACAGACGTTAAAAAATTAGTCGTTCATTATGTAGACAAAAAAGACGGCGATACGCAAATTCACCTTCGAAATGATGAGATGGTAATTAACGATAAAGTAGCCGTTTTTATCGAACAATTACATCATGCATACAATGGTAAGCCAGGTAAAGGTTACTGTGCTTTCAGTGGTGATAAAAACAGTGTTGTAGCATCTGCAATGCAAAGCTACCGTAACGATGAGCTAGGCTTTTGGCATATGACCGAGCAAGCCTCAACGGTTTTAAAAGAAGAACTTGATAAGTATGCATTTAGTGAAACAGGCTATTTAGTATTTTGTCATTATCAGTATGTTGCTACCGATTACATGTTAATTGCGATGATTAACATTAAAGAGCATTACTCTATGACGTCTGAGCTTGATTTAGCGGCTTCTCGCCATTTAGACATATCTCGCATGCAACTCGCTGCTCGTATCGATTTAACAGCGTGGGATACGCAAGCAGAAGATAATCGTTATATTTCGTTTATCAAAGGACGTGCGGGTCGTAAAGTTGCTGACTTTTTCTTAGACTTTTTAGGCTGTGAAGAGGGTATTGATTCAAAACAGCAAAGCCAAGTAATGCTTAGCGCAGTAGAGGATTATTTATCAGAGCAACAGTTTGATAAATCAGAAAAAGACGATTTACGTAAACAAGTATTTGATTACTGTAATGATTGCGTAACCACAGGCGAAGATGCAAGTGTGAGCGATCTATCTGCAACGCTTACAAAAGGCGATGACAGCCCGTTTGATAGTTTTTGCAAAGAGCAAAGCTATGACTTGGAAGAAACTTTCCCCGTTGATAAAAAAACAGTAACCAGTATGGTTAAGTTTTCAGGTCTTGGTGGTGGTGTAAGTGTAAGTTTTGAACGTAAACACTTAGGTGAGCGCGTAACGTACAACGAAGCAACCGATACACTAGTGATTAAAGGTATTCCGCCAAACTTAAAAGATCAGCTACAACGTTTTATGGAAAATGAAAAAGAGTAAACTCATTTGAGCGAGTTGAAAGTTGATTCAAGAGCGCGATATTTATATTGCGCTTTTTTTTACTGGTATCGAAATTCATTGAATCGGAACAGAGCCACTAAAATATCTATTGAACAAAGAGAAGTGAAAGAAGAGTAAGTGAGAAACACAAGCTAATCTTATTCACGGTGTTAAATTTCGGCTGTAGGCGTGAAGCTTGCTTACGCAAAAAGCACCGCTTCTGTTTACTTAATTTCTTTGCTAACAAAACCACTTAAAGATCTATTTCACAAAGAGAAGTGAAAGAGGAGTAAATGAGAAAAAACAAGCGATGGTTTATTAGCGGAGCTCTTTCAATTTAGCTTTATTGTTACCTCTAAAAGCGCAGCGTCTTTTAACCTCTTTGTGAACAAATCGCTTATTACGGACGTTACTCGTCACGACAATAAGTTGTGCTTCTACAGGTTAATTTGTACTGGATATTTAATTCCGGCTGTAGGCGTGAAGTTTGCTTACGCAAAAAGCACCGCTTCTGTTTATTTAATTTCTTTGCTAACAAAACCACTTAAAGATCTATTTCACAAAGAGAAGTGAAAGAGGAGTAAATGAGAAAACACAAGCGATGGTTTATTAGCGGAGCTTTTTCAATTTAGCTTTATTGTTACCTCTAAAAGCGCAGCGTCTTTTAACCTCTTTGTGAACAAATCGCTTATTACGGACGTTACTCGTCACGACAATAAGTTGTGCTTCTACAGGTTAATTTGTACTGGATATTTAATTCCGGCTGTAGGCGTGAAGCTTGCTTACGCAAGAAGCACCGCTTCTGTTTATTTAATTTCTTTGCTAACAAAACCACTTAAAGATCTATTTCACAAAGAGAAGTGAAAGAGGAGTAAATGAGAAAACACAAGCCATGCTTTATTAGCAAGACTTAGCCTTATTACTACCTCTAAAAGCGCAGCGTCTCTTAATCTCTTTGTGAATAAATCGCTTATTATGGGCGTGAAGAAACTTTAATAATTATTCAAAGTATGTAAACAAAAAAGCCCCGCTATTTATTAAATAGCGGGGCTTTTAAATAAGTGTTAGTAATTAATCAACACTCAATGTTTTAGTCATTGCAGAACTTGCACGACCAGCAGGTTTGATAGAACCCGCACGTAAACCACTGTCTGGTACTAGTTCACGTTTATCGTGAGCCATTGCTACAGATGTATGTTTTACTTCGCTATCAGCTACAGGAGTAGGCTGTGCCATTGGCGCACTTGCAGACCCTTGAGTAACCGCTGTTTTAACATGCGGTGCTTTAGTCACAACAGGAGTTTCAGTTTTTGCTGGAGCTTCAGTTACGACTGGCGTTTCAACTTTAGCTGGCTCTTCAGTTACTACTGGCGTTTCAACTTTAGCTGGCTCTTCAGTTGCTACTGGCGCTTCAACTTTAGCTGGCTCTTCAGTTACTACAGGAGTTTCAACTTTAGCTGGCTCTTCAGTTGCTACTGGAGTTTCAACTTTAGCTGGCTCTTCAGTTGCTACTGGAGTTTCAACTTTAGCTGGCTCTTCAGTTGCTACTGGAGTTTCAACTTTAGCTGGCTCTTCAGTTACTACAGGCGCTCCAACTTTAGCTGGCTCTTCTACAGCTTCAACTTTTGCTAAGTCTTCAACTGCAACGGCTTGTTCAATTTGCTGCGCTGCATCCACAGGTGTTTCTTCAGATTTAGCTTTAAGTTCTGCTTCATATTCTGCAGCAGCTTGATCAGCTACTGGAACAAATGCAGGGGCTTCGTCAGATTTAACTTCTGCTTCACCTTCAGGACGTCGACGACGTTGACCTGATGCACGAAGATGACGAGGAGAACGGCGTGAACGCGTACGTGTTTGCTCTTGCTCGTCTTCAGTAGTTGCTGCTTCATCGTTAGAATCAACAACGTCAACTTTCTCTTCTTTAATGTGAGCTGTTTTTTCTGCCGGAGCTTGTGTTTGCTTTTCTACAACAGGTGCTTGCTCTTGAACTTGTGGAGTGTCAGTAACTACCGCTTGTTCAGGTGTTTGCTCTGTTGAGTTAGCTTGCTCAGCGTTTTCATCTTGCAGACGTACTTTTTTACGTATGTTACGACGTTGACGGCGAACTTTAGGCTTTTGCTCTTTAGGCTCTACAGCTTGAGCTGGCTTAGAATCAGTTTCTACTTCTACTTCTGCTTTTACAGGGGCTTCAGTTTTAACTTGATCTTTTTCTTCGCTTTTATGCTCTGGGCGCTTACGAGAGTTAGGGTTACGACGACGCTTATTGCGGTTCTCGTTTCTCTCTTGAGTCTCGGTACTTGTTGCTGCTGAGTCTGTTTTAACTTCCTCTTCAGCTGCAGGGCGCTCATTGCGTGGTTTATTAGTGCGCGGGTTATTATTACGACGACGTTGGTTGTTATTACGACGACGATTATCGTTACCACGGCGAGCGTTATTACGCGCTTCTTGCTGCTCTTTTTCTACAGCTTCTTTTTTCTCTTCTACTGTTTCGCTTGCAAATAACGATTTAAACCATTTAGTGATTGCTTCAAACAAGCCACCTTCAGTTTTAGTCTCTGTTACTACAGGCTGAGCTACTGGTGTAGGCGCTGCTTGTGGAGCCGGTGTAGAAGGCATTACAACACCTTTTAGCATTGGCTCTTCACGTACTGGTGCACTTGGTGATTTTGACATCTCAAATGCTTCAGGTTCTGGCGCAACAACTTGTCCGTAACTTACCGTTTCAAGTGTTTCGTCTTTACGTAAACGCATAACTTCGTAATGTGGTGTTTCCATATGTTGATTAGGAATAATCACTACGTCACATTTGTGATGCTTTTCAATACGGTGAACACTTCGACGTTGCTCATTTAATAAATAAGCAGCAACGGCAACAGGCACTTGTGCATTTACTTGTGCTGTGTTGTCTTTAATTGCTTCTTCTTCAATTAAACGAAGAATAGAAAGCGCAATTGATTCGTTTGAACGAATAGTACCTTGGCCACTACAACGTGGACATGGGCCTTGGCTTGCTTCACCTAATGAAGGACGCAAACGCTGACGCGACATTTCAAGTAAACCAAAGCGTGAGATTTTACCAATTTGAACACGAGCACGATCTGGGCGAGCAGCATCTTTTAAACGATTCTCTACTTCACGTTGATGGCGTGGAGGCGTCATATCGATAAAGTCGATAACAATTAAACCACCTAAGTCACGAAGACGTAATTGACGTGCAATTTCATCGGCCGCTTCTAAGTTAGTATTAAGTGCTGTTTCTTCAATATCGCCGCCTTTAGTTGCTTTAGACGAGTTGATATCGATAGACGTTAGTGCTTCAGTTGGGTCAATTACAATTGAACCACCAGAAGGCAAGCGTACTTCACGCTGGAACGCAGACTCAATTTGGCTTTCAATTTGGTAATGCGTAAATAAAGGAGTGTCACCTTGATAAAGCTTAACACGGCTCATAAAGTCAGGACGAAAACGCTCAATGTGCGCTTTAGCTTCTTCAAAAACACGTGGTTTATCAATTAAAATTTCGCCAATATCACGACGTAAATAATCGCGTATCGCACGGAATATTACATTGCTTTCTTGGTGTATTAAAAATGGCGCTTTAGCACTATCGGCTGCTTGTCTAATTGCTTCCCAATGTACTAATAATGCTTTTAAATCGTAGTTTAATTCTTCAAACGATTTACCAACACCCGCTGTACGAACAATTAAGCCCATACCTTTAGGAAGTTCTAAACGACCCAATGCTTCTTTAAGTTCAGTACGTTCATCACCTTCAATGCGACGAGAAATACCGCCAGCACGAGGGTTGTTAGGCATAAGCACTAAGTAGCTACCAGCAACACTGATAAAAGTAGTTAACGCAGCGCCTTTTTGGCCACGCTCTTCTTTATCAACTTGTACTATAACTTCTTGACCTTCTTTTATTACGTCGCGGATGTTAGGGCGACCATGAAAAGTGTAACCTGCAGGGAAGTAAGTACGGGCAATTTCTTTTAAAGGAAGGAAACCATGGCGGTCAGCACCGTAATCAACAAATGCTGCTTCAAGAGATGGTTCAATGCGAGTGATTTTGCCTTTATAAATATTGGCTTTTTTCTGTTCGTGACCTGGGCTTTCGATATCTAAATCATAAAGGCGCTGGCCATCAACCAGTGCTACGCGCATTTCTTCTTGCTGCGTTGCATTGATTAGCATACGTTTCATATTGTTACTCTACTTATTTATGTCGCTGACATGACGATGTTTTTCTCGCCTGTTCAGTTGTCCCTATTTTTAGAATGTGCAGCCTCACGACTGGGTCTTTAACGGAACGGCTCTGTTTCTCGTATGCAGTATTTTAAATGCTGGCAAACAATAGCAATTATTATCGCTATTAAATTCTTAATGGTGCTAAAACTGTCGGCTTTTCAGCTACGTTTACAAGTTTTACCCAGAAGTCGGCCTGTCATATTAATCTTACTAAATATCATTCATATTAGGCGCGTAGGGCTCATTAAGTTGGTGAGCAATACATACTGATGTATCGCTAATATCCGTTTTAAGAGCAAAAATCGCTGCCGATGTTAATGAACGCTTATTTATTAGATTTTTTTAGTTCTAAATAAGCTGCTATACGGTACTACAATAATTGAGCTAGTGCTGAACGACGTTTTTTACGTCGTCACTATCAGACAAATTATCTGTTCATTGCTTTCTCTAGCACGTTAAAAATCGCTTCATGTTCAAACTTAACCAGCAATATATTACGCGCATTGCCGTTAATTGATCGCACGTGTTAACTGAGGAGGCATAAAAGCTTTGGAAAACTTAACTCGGATCTGTATGATCGGCTACCCAGAATGTGCATCACGAATGTTTTAATGTGTTAAAAAGCACCGTTGTTATTTGCAAATACTAAATATTTGCGCTGCTGATTATCCCACTATTATTACAGTGTTAGCAACTAAATTATTTTACTTAAATTAGTGATTAGGCAATGTCAGAAAAAAACGACTTACAAGTAACTTATGTCACGATCAACGAAGACCATTTAGGTCAGCGTATTGATAACTTTCTTATTACCCATTTAAAAGGGGTGCCTAAAAGCGCTATTTATAAACTTTTGCGCAAAGGTGAGGTACGCGTTAATAAAAAGCGTATTAAGCCTGTATATAAACTACAGCTTGAAGATGTACTTCGTATTGCACCTATCAGAGTTGCTGAGCGTGAAGAATTTGTTCCATCAAAATTAGACAAAGTAACTCGCCTTGAAAACGATATTTTATTTGAAGATAAATACCTTATCGTAATAAATAAACCATCAGGTATGGCTGTTCATGGCGGCAGTGGTTTAAGTTATGGCTTAATTGAAGCTTTGCGAGCACTTCGCCCAGAGGAACGTAGCCTTGAGCTAGTTCATAGGCTTGACCGTGATACATCGGGTTGTTTACTTATAGCGAAGCGTCGTTCGGTGTTAACAGCGTTGCATGAACAACTTCGTGAAAAAACAATGGAAAAAAATTACTGGGCACTTGTAGAAGGGCAGTGGGACTCTAAAACTAAAAACGTTACTGAAGGGCTGCGTAAAAATACACTTAAATCGGGCGAGCGCGTAGTACGCGTAGATAACGCTGAGGGAAAACCTTCACATACTCGTTTTAAAGTACTTGAACGTTTTAACGATTGCTCACTTGTACAAGCATCGCCTGTTACAGGGCGTACGCACCAAATTCGTGTGCATACGCAATGTAAAGGTCACCCAATAGCGTGCGACGATAAATATGGCGATCAGGGTTTTGACGATTCTATGCGTAAAGTTGGGTTAAACCGATTGTTTTTACACGCACATGATTTAAGTTTTTATCACCCTAAAAACGAAACAACCATGCGTATTGAAGCACCGCTAGATAAAACGCTTAAAAATACATTACTAAAATTACGAGATGCAAAACTGTGATTGCAGTGACTCCAATTAAAAAATATAAGCTCGTCATTTTTGATTGGGATGGCACTGTTATGGATTCAGTCACTAAAATAGTTAACTGTATTCGTAGTAGCGCCGAGTCACTTAATTTAGTGCCACCTAGTGACGAAGCCATTAAAAACATTATTGGTATGTCGCTTGAAAAAGCAATTGACGTTTTATTTCCTGATAATGTAGCGCAGCACCAAGCGTTAATTTCAGGTTATAAATATCAATACAGTGTGGATACTACTCCCACGCCTGTATTTGCTAATGTTGTCAGCGTTTTAAATGCCTTAAAAGAGCAGGGCATTGTTTTAGCGGTTGCAACAGGTAAAGGTAGGGGTGGGTTAGAGCGTTTGCTTGAACAAAGTCAATTGCGCCACTTTTTTAGTGCAACACGTACAAGCGACGAAGCACTGTCTAAGCCGTCTGCGGATATGTTGTATCAATTGCTTGAAGAACTCGGCATAAGTGCTCAAGACGCTGTAATGATTGGCGACACTCAAATAGACATGACTATGGCAAAAGCTGCTGGCATGGATAGAATTGGCGTAACAATGGGTGTACACAACGCACAGCAGTTAAATAAGCTTAGTCCTGTTGCAACAGTAGATAACTATCTGCAGCTGCAACAGGTTTTGCTTGGCTAATTTATTTAACTAGAACTTGTTTTGAGCAGTAAGTACATCAATACCAAACTCAGCCAGTAGCTGGCTGAGTTTAATTAATGGCAACCCAATTAAGCTATTAGGATCGTCTCCGCTTAGTTTTTCAAATAAACAGATACCCAACCCTTCACTTTTAAAGCTGCCAGCACAATTATAAGGCTGCTCTGCGTCGCAATAAGCACTAATTTGTGCATCACTGAGAGTTTTAAACGTCACATTAAAAGGTTCTACGCAGGTTTTTTTAGTGCCAGTTACAATATCGTAAACACAAAGCCCAGTTAAAAATGTTACAGTATTACCGCTAAATAAATTTAGTTGTTTTACGGCATTTTGTTTATTATGTGGTTTACCTAAAATTTGATTATTAAACACAGCGACTTGGTCTGATCCAATAGCTAACCCTTTGTTAAAGTGTTTATTAGCCGCTGAGGCTTTTAATTCACTTAAACGCTTAACCAGTTCAGTAGGTGTTTCGGCTTCAAGTGCTGATTCGTCAACGTCTGGTGAAAACGTATCAAATGGTAAATTAAATTTTTGTAATAAAGACTGCCTAAAAGGCGAGCTTGACGCTAAAATGAGTGGATGCTTCACGGACTGTTTTCCTACGATAATTCAGATTGAGTTAGGATAAATCAGATCCGAGAGTAAAACACGTTAAAAACCAAGTAAAAATGGTTTTTTACTTTGACTAACAAACTAACTATCTATATGATGCAGCCCCTATGCAAAAGGTGAAAATTCCCATCACTCTTCATCCAGGCAAAGCAGCGCAGCACCGTTTAAAGTATGACGGAATTGTACCGCTTGAAAAACTTACTCGTTTAGAGAAAGTTGTGCAGGAAGAAGTAGGTGAAATAGCGGTAAAAATACATTGCAAAAACGATGATCAAGGTTTCGCTGTGATTAGAGGCAATTTGTCCACACACGTTACTGTCATTTGTCAACGTTGTAATGGTGATTTAGGGTTGGATTTGGTTCAAGACTTTGCATATTCACCAGTAGGTGAAGATACAGAGTTAGATATTTTTCCAGAAGACTACGATGAAGTAGCGCTTGATGAAAATGGTGAAGTTAACGTCTTTAATTTAATTGAAGACGAACTAATTTTAGCAATTCCATTAGTGGCTACCCACAACGAAGCTTCATGCAGTTATTCAGCAAAGCCTGCCAGCTTTGGTGTATTAAAGGCGGAAGATGATAAACCTAATCCATTTGATATTTTGAAACAACTTAAGAAAGATTCTTAGGAGAAGACTATGGCTGTACAAAAAAGCAAAAAGTCTCGTGCAAGACGCGGCATGCGCCGTTCACACGATGCGATCAGTGGTCCAACTTTAACTGTAGATCAAACATCTGGTGAGACTCATCGTCGTCACCATGTGACTGCAGATGGTTACTACAAAGGCGTTCAAGTAATTTCTAAATAAGAGATTACTTATATGCTGAAAGATCTAACCATAGCGTTAGATATGATGGGGGGCGATTACGGCCCCCGTTCATCTATTCCTGCTGCCGTTTGTGCAGTAAATGCTCATGCCAATTTAACTCTCATTTTATGCGGCAATGAACATGTTATATCTAAAGAACTCGAATCCCTTGATTCTCTACCTCATCCTAGACTAATAATTCGTCACTGTAGTGAAATAGTCACCAATGCCTGTGAACCTGCAATTGCTGTGCGTTCAAAAAAAGATTCATCTATGCGTGTTGCCCTAGATTTAGTTAAATCGGGCGAGGCTCAAGCATGTGTTAGCTCAGGTAATACCGGCGCTCTATTTTTTATGGCTCACTATGTATTAAAAATGCTGCCAGGTGTTAAACGTGCCGCACTCATTTCATCTGTTCCTACAGAAAGCCAAAACCCAGTATATTTACTCGACTTAGGTGCTAATGTGCATTGTGATGCGCAAATGCTCTATCAGTTTGGCATTATGGGCTCTATTGTTGCAGGACAAGCACTTGGTTTGGATAATCCTCGCGTTAGTTTATTAAATATTGGCGCTGAGGACATTAAAGGCCACGACGACATTAAACAAGCTGCACAATTAATGCAGCAAAGCCCACACATAAATTATATTGGTTACAGCGAAGGAAGTGATATTTTTTCGGGTAAGGCTGATGTCATAGTATGCGAAGGGTTTGTTGGTAACGTAGCACTTAAAACATGTGAAGGCATTGCCAAGCTTATTATGAATAAGTTTACAACCGCACTCGAAAAGCACCTTTTATATAAATGTATGGCGTTTATATTGCGCCCAATAATAAAAAAACTCTATAAAAGGGTGAACCCCGACCAGTATAACGGTGCTTCTCTGGTAGGATTGCGCGGTATTGTCGTTAAAAGTCATGGAAATGCGTCAGCTAAAGCATTTCAAGCAGCAATTGATGAAGCGGTAAAAGAGGTTGAACGTCAACTTCCTGATAAAATAGCCGCTATTTTCGAAAAAACACATTCTAAAGACACGGCGGTTAATCAATAATTGATGTGCCGTGTATTTCATTATTTATTTGTTTAATTAAAAAGAGCAAAGTATGGCACAAAAAATTGCACTTCTATTCCCAGGTCAAGGCTCGCAAAGCGTTGGTATGTTACAAGAACTACTAGAGAGTTCTGACATTGTTAAAGCAACATTTGCAGAAGCGTCAAATGCACTGGGTTACGACTTAGCAGAGCTAGTTCTTAATGGCCCAGAAGAAAAATTAAATCAAACCCACCGCACACAACCTGCATTACTAACTGCAAGTGTTGCTATTTACCGTGATTGGTTAGCAGCTAACCCTGATGCAGACGTTGTTATGGCGGGTCACAGCTTAGGTGAATACTCAGCGTTAGTATGTAGCGATGTATTAAGCTTGAGCGAAGCCGTAAAGCTTGTTGAAAACCGTGGTTTATACATGCAAGAAGCCGTGCCAGCAGGCGTAGGTTCAATGGCTGCTATTATTGGCTTAGGCGATGAAGAAATTAAAGCGGCTTGTGCTGCCTCAGCGCAAGGTGAGGTTGTATCTCCAGTTAACTACAACTCTCCTGGTCAAGTTGTTATCGCAGGCCATAAAGCGGCAGTAGATAGAGCATCGCAAGCATGTAAAGATGCCGGTGCTAAACGTGCATTACCACTTTCTGTTAGCGTACCTTCACATTGTGAGTTAATGAAGCCAGCAGCTGACAAGCTAGCAGCAGACTTAGCCGCTTTAACATTTAATACACCTAAGTGTGATGTAATTAATAATGTTGATGTAAAAGCTGAAACGTCAGCTGATGCAATTAAAGACGCACTAGTACGCCAGCTTTATAGCCCAGTTCGCTGGACAGAAACAGTACAAGCCTTGGTTGCGCAAGATGTAACACAAAGCTACGAATTTGGTCCTGGTAAAGTATTAACAGGACTTGCTAAACGAATTGATAAAGCAATGATCTGTGGCTCAGTAAACGACGCCGCTTCAATTGATGCAGCTAAATAAGAGTATATAAAATGTCTAATTTATTTTCATTAGAGGGCAAAATTGTCCTAATTACTGGCGCCAGCCGTGGTATTGGTAAAGCAATTGCAACAACATTAGTTGCACAAGGTGCAAAAGTTGCAGGTACTGCGACAAGTGAGTCAGGCGCTGCTAAAATCAGTGAATACCTAGGTGACAATGGTAAAGGTTATGCATTAAACGTAACCGATCCTGCATCTATTGAAGCAACACTTGCTGCAATAAAAGCTGATTTAGGCGATATTGACGTACTTGTAAATAACGCAGGTATTACACGCGATAACTTATTAATGCGTATGAAAGAAACTGAGTGGGACGATATTATCGACACTAATTTAAGCTCAGTTTTCCGTTTATCTAAAGCGGTACTTCGTCCAATGATGAAGAAAAAGAAAGGCCGTATTATTAACATTGGCTCAGTAGTGGGTACTATGGGTAATGCAGGTCAAGCTAATTATGCAGCGGCTAAAGCAGGTGTAATTGGTTTTTCTAAGTCACTTGCGCGCGAAGTTGCATCACGTGGTATTACAGTTAACGTAATCGCTCCTGGTTTTATTCAAACAGACATGACTGATAATTTAACTGATGAGCAAAAAGCTGCAACACTTGCAAATGTTCCAGCAGGGCGTTTAGGCCAACCAGACGAAATTGCTGCTGCAGTATGTTATTTAGCATCTGACGCGGCTGCGTATGTATCAGGCGAAACTTTGCATGTAAATGGCGCGATGTACATGGTTTAATCGCCATTGTATCTAGATTGCTACTTGATAAAGTTAAGTAAGTTACCTCAAAAACATTGAATTATTTGTGAACTTGCTTTAAACATACTTGAAATCGCTGCGAAAATAAGCGATAAAAGACAAAACACACACTCAGAGGTTTGACCAGACAATTATTTATGGTCAAATCATTGAATCAGAGAATTATGCGGCGTAAACTACGCCGCAATCTGAAAATAACGCATTGGCGTTTTTAATAAAGGAAAGAAGAATGAGCGATATCCAAGAACGCGTAAAGAAAATTATCATTGAACAACTAGGTGTTAAAGAAGAAGAAGTTAAAAATGAATCTTCTTTCGTAGATGACCTAGGTGCAGATTCTCTTGATACTGTTGAACTAGTAATGGCTCTTGAAGAAGAGTTTGATACTGAGATCCCAGATGAAGAAGCTGAGAAGATCACTACAGTACAAACTGCTATCGATTACGTTACAGCACACGCTGAGTAATTAATCGCACGTTAAAGGCAGCATCCGCTGCCTTTAATTTTTTATATCCAAACCACCTCAAAGTTCGTGATTCAAAACTTAAATCTCTATGCTCAATTTTAGTTAAAAATTAATTTTGATTGTGTTATGCGTTTTTAATCTATTTTGGGACTAGCACTTTGAGGTAGCTTGGGTATGATCATCCCCTTGTAAAATATCCCTTATTGGAGGCAAACCGTGGCTAAACGTCGAGTCGTCGTAACTGGCTTAGGAATGTTGACGCCGCTAGGTAATGATGTTCAATCAACCTGGCAAGGCTTATTAGATGGTAAAAGTGGCATTCAAACAATAACGCACTTTGATACATCAAAATTTGGTACTAAATTCGCTGGTTTAATAAATGATTTTGATGCAACTGCATACATGTCAGCGAAAGATACTAAAAAAATGGACTTGTTTATTCAGTACGGCATTGCAGCGGGTGTTCAAGCCTTTAAAGATTCAGGCCTTGAAATCACTGAGCAAAACGCAGCACGCATTGGTGTAGCTGTAGGTTCAGGTATTGGTGGGCTTACGTTAATTGAAGAAAACCACATTAAGCTATTAAATAGTGGTCCGCGCAAGTTATCGCCATTTTATGTGCCGTCTACCATTATTAATATGATCTCAGGTCATTTATCAATGATGCATGGACTTCGTGGTCCAAATATTTCAATTGTAACTGCCTGTACTACTGGTTTGCATAATATTGGCCATGCAGCGCGCATGATTGCCTACGGTGATGCAGATGCAATGGTTGCTGGCGGTGCAGAAAAAGCGTGTACCCCAATTGGTATGGGTGGCTTTAATGCTGCACGTGCACTTTCAACACGTAACGACGATCCACAAGCGGCTTCTCGCCCTTGGGATAAAGACCGCGATGGCTTTGTGCTTTCTGATGGTGCAGGTGTTGTTGTAGTTGAAGAGTACGAACATGCTAAAGCACGTGGTGCTAAAATTTATGCTGAGCTAGTAGGCTTTGGTATGAGTGGCGATGCGTACCATATGACATCACCACCAGAGGATGGTGCGGGTGCTGCCCTTGCAATGCAAAACGCACTAAACGATGCGCAAGTAAACGCTGAGCAAATTGGTTACATTAACGCACACGGGACATCTACAAATGCAGGCGATAAAGCAGAAACTGCCGCTGTTAAGTCAATTTTTGGTAATGCAGCTAAAGATGTAATGGTAGGCTCGTCTAAATCGATGATGGGTCACTTGTTAGGTGCTGCAGGTTCGGTTGAATCGATTATTTCGATTTTATCGCTGACAGATCAAAAAGTGTCGCCAACTATCAACCTTGATAACCCAGACGAAGGGTGCGACTTAGATTATATTGCACACACTGCACGTGATGCAAAGTTAGACTTTGCACTGTGTAACTCGTTCGGTTTTGGTGGTACTAATGGCTCGTTGCTATTTAAAAAGGTATAATCTTTTTTAACAACGAATCAAATTATAAGAGCTCAGTTGTTTAACTGGGCTTTTTTTATATGCCAAACAAAATGCAAACAATAATAGCAGCAGATCAAAACAGCACTTTAAGCACGCGTGACAGGGGCTTAAATTATGGTGATGGCTTTTTTACAACCGCTAAGGTTGTTGATGGGCAAGTACAGTATTGGGCTCATCATAAAGCGCGTTTGATTGAATGCGCACAGCGTTTGGGTTTTCCTGAGTTAGACTTTAATAGCCTTGAAAATCAAATTGCTTTGCATATAAACGCTGCACCACTAAACGTGCTTAAAATACTTGTAACGCGAGGCGAAGGCGGACGTGGTTATGGGCTGCCAAGTGAGTGTAATGTCACTATTTTATTGAGTGTGTTGGACTACCCTAGTAATTACGAAGCGCTTACTAAAAAAGGTGTAAATCTCGAAATAAGCCCGATTAAATTAGCAGCACAGCCATATTTAGCGGGCCTTAAAACATTAAACCGACTTGAACAAGTGCTAATTAAAAAAGCGATGCAAACGCAAAACTGCGACGATGTGTTAGTGCTTGATTACAATAACAATGTAATTGAAGCTTCTGCAGCTAATATTTTTGCGATTAAAAATAAGCGTGTGTTTACGCCATTGCTTGATGAGTGCGGAATAAAGGGCGTTTATCTACAATCGTTATGTGATAAATTGCCTGTTGAATTTAAACGCGTGAAAGTAGAAGATTTAATCCAAGCAGACGCCGTATTTGTGTGTAATAGCTTAATGGGAGCAGTACCTGTTAAAAGTATTGAGCAACAGATATTTAATACAGACGACAGCCACGCATTACTAACTAAATTATTAGCCAAGGAGGCTGAGTGTTAAAAGTTATTTTATTGGTACTTTTTTTAGCTGTTATAACCACTGCTATTGGTTACCAGCAATTACAAGCAACAATAAATAGCCCGCTAAAAGTAACTGAAAACACACAATTTGAAGTTAAGCATGGCACTGGCTTTAATAAGCTCTGTCAACAGTGGCAAGCTAATAACTGGGTGGAAGGCTGCTGGCGTTATCAAGTAATTGCCAAATTAGATCCCACACTTACCGACTTAAAAGCGGGCCTTTACGAGCTAACAGCCGATAGCGTTATCAACAACGTAAAAAAAATTAATCAAGGCCAGCAAATCAACTTTAGTTTTACCATAATTGAAGGGCAAAACTTACGTGAAGTACTAAGTGCTATTAAAAAAGCCGATAATTTACAAAACGATTTAAAAAGTGATGAGCTAAGTACACAAATACTGGACAATAATACGCACTTAGAAGGCTGGTTATTTCCCGACACTTACCATTATCATAATAACGATACTGCAAGTAGTGTATTAAAACGTGCAGCGCAAAAAATGCAGCAAACGTTAGACGATGCATGGCAGCAACGCGCTGTTAATCTACCTTACAAAACAGCATACGAAGCACTTATAATGGCTTCAATTATTGAAAAAGAAACAGGCCTTGCCAGCGAGCGTCCGTTAATTGCATCAGCGTTTGTTAATCGATTAAACACCAATATGCGCCTGCAAACCGATCCAACCGTAATATATGGGCTAGGTGCTGATTTTGATGGCGATATTAAACGCAAAGATTTACGCGATTATACGCCTTACAATACGTACCGTATTAATGGTTTACCACCAACACCGATTGCAATGCCATCAAAAGCCGCTATTTTAGCTGCAGTTAATCCGCCACAAAGTGAATACGTTTACTTTGTATCAAAAGGCGATGGTAGCCACCAATTTTCAACCACGTTAAAGCAGCATAACGCGGCAGTTAAAACGTATATATTAAATAAAAAGAATTAATATTTTATGAAATCAAAATTTATAGTAATAGAAGGGCTAGAAGGCGCAGGTAAATCAACCGCGATTTCGTTATGCCAAGACTTTTTAAACAAACAAAAAATAGACTTCATTAACGTCCGCGAACCTGGCGGCACGCCATTGGCTGAATCGCTTCGTACGCTTGTAAAAGCAGAGCACGAAGAAGAAATTGCCTTTGAAACCGAGTTGCTTATTATGTACGCAGCACGCTCGCAGTTAATGCACAATGTTATTACCCCAGCGCTTGATAAAGGCCAGTGGGTACTTGCCGATCGTCATGATTTATCGTCTCAGGCGTATCAAGGTGGCGGGCGTGGTATTAGCTCAAATACATTAGCTTCACTTTCGTCAATGGTATTAAAGGGCTTAAAGCCTGATTTAACTATTTACCTTGATATTGATCCAGTGATAGGCCTTGAACGTGCAAAAGGACGTGGTGAGCTTGACCGTATTGAACAAGAAGCCATTGAGTTTTTTCAGCGTACACGTATGCGTTATGTTGAACTTGCTAATGACGACAACACAATTAAAACGGTCGATGCAAACCAAAGTATTGATAAAGTACATCGCGATATAACCAATGTACTGCATTCATTTTTTGAAGGCCTAAAATAATATGCCATTGCCGTGGCTACATGATACCCAAGCACGTTTAGCGCAAAGTTATCGTGCAGAGCGTTTTCATCATGCGCAATTATTTTGTGGGCCTGTTGGCGTAGGTAAGTTTGAGTTAAGTGATGAGCTTGGTAATGCTTTGTTATGCCAAAATATAGCTAAGCAGGTAGCTGCGCAAAACAGTATGCTAAAACCTTGCGGACACTGTAAAAGCTGCTTACTTACTCTTGCGGGTACTCATCCCGACAAGCGCTTAACGCAAGTTGATGGGCAAAGCATAGGCGTAGATGATATACGCGGCATTAGTGATTTTATGAACCACTCAGCAGCGCAAAATGGCAATAAAGTCGCGATAATCGAAAATTGCGAAAAAATGACCACAGCAGCAGCTAACGCATTATTAAAAACACTTGAAGAGCCAACTAATAGCCGCTTTTTAATATTAACTACAAGTCAACCAGCACAGCTCCCTGCAACTATTTTAAGTCGATGCGCTAAAAGTGACGTAAAAATAACAAATACAGCACTTGCTCAGCAATGGCTAGAAACATTAGATATTCCTAACTATAGTTGGCTAGCACTTTTTTATAACCAACCGCTGCAAGTAAAGCATTGGCAACAGCAAGACCAGCTAAAAAATATTGATACACTTTATAAGTTTGCAACTGAGTTTAAACAAAGCCATAATTTCAAAGCGTTAGTCGATATAATAAATAAACAGCCTGAACTTGTTCGCATATTTACTTTGTTTTTAAGCGTGCAACTAAAGCAGCAATTACTGCAAGGTATGAGTTTTGACGCTTATCAAAGTGCGCAAAATGCATTAGGCGAGTTTTTACAAAATAACACACAAGTACTTGGCCTTAATTTACCGCTTGCTGTATCACGATTAGCATACACATTGCGAAATTCTTAAAAGGATTAATCATGCAAGAACTACTAGTAGACATAGACGATTTAGACGAGTTATACCGTTGTTATATGCCTTACTTAAAAAAAGGTGGCTTATTTGTACGCACTAATATGCGTTACGAAGCAGGGCATTCATTAGCGCTTAGAGTTACCTTGCCCGATGCCTTAGAAGATGATGTAGTAACAGGTAAAGTGTCGTGGATCACGCCACAAGGGGCACAAAGCTCTAACCCTCCAGGTATTGGTATTAGCTTTTTAGACGATAAAACAAACCTAAACGCTAAAATCGAAAAGCTACTTGGGACTATGTTAAACTCAGGCGATCAAACATATACCATGTAGTTATAGGGTCGGTTTTTCATTGAGATTAACGCCGCCCTATATTGGGTTCTTTTAATTTCTAACATAATAAATTAAACGAACAAATTTAAACCCTGAACATAATACAGGCCTTATAGTGATTGTAGATTCTCATTGCCATTTAGATCGTCTTGATTTTGATAAATTAGACTTAAACCTTGACCAAGTTCTTGATAAAGCGCGTGAAAAGCAAATAGAGCACTTTTTATGTGTAAGCGTAACGCTTGATCAGTTTCCAAGCATGCTCGATAAAATTAAGCACTACGACGATGTTTCAGCCTCATGCGGTGTACATCCACTTGATCAAAAAGACGCCCTTAATAAACAGCAACTAATCGACTTAGCCTCACACGAAAAAGTCGTCGCTATTGGCGAAACGGGCCTTGATTACTACTATTCAAAAGATACTCACGCAGTGCAGCAAGCAAGTTTTGTTGGACATATTGAAGTAGCTAACGAATTACAAAAACCGTTAATTATTCATACTCGTGATGCTCGCGCCGACACCATTAATTTAATGCGTGAGCACAAGGCCGAAAACTGCGGTGGTGTACTACATTGTTTTACTGAAGACTGGGATATGGCTAAAAAAGCGATAGACATGGGTTTTTATATTTCTATTTCGGGCATTGTGACCTTTAAAAATGCTATTGAGCTAAAAGAAGTAGTAAAACAAATACCGCTAGATAGATTACTAATAGAAACCGACTCGCCTTATTTAGCACCGGTACCGTATCGTGGGCAAACAAATCAGCCAGCGTACGTAGAAGATGTTGCTTATTACATTAGCGAGCTTAAAGGCATTAGCTTTAATGAACTGGCTAAAGCCACTACCGAGAACTTTTATTCTTTATTTAAATTAGCAGCTAAAGGCTAAATACATGATTTCTCACACGGCAAACCTTCCTATTTTACTAATGGGGCCAATGGTGCGCCGTGCAGATCAAACTGGAGTCTGCATTCAGTTTGCTACCTCCAAGCCTGCAAATTGCCAAATTACACTTATAAATCATGAATGTTATAGCGATCAACACACTGTTTCTTTAGGCGAACATTTATACCTGCATTTCGTCATTATAAAGCCAATAGACAACAAACTCCCTGTCGATAGCTTATTAAGCTATAAGCTTGTAATTGACGATACAGCAATGGATTTATCGCCTTGGTGCTATAGCAATCAAACAACGCCTGCATTTGTAATCCCTAATAAACTCAGCGATATTTTGCATGGCTCGTGCCGTAATGCACATCATCCAGCAAAAGACAGCTTAGTGTCTGCAAGTCACTGGCAAAATACTCAGCGCGGTAATAATAACCAAGGCGCACAGTTATTATTACTGAGCGGTGATCAGGTTTATGCCGATGATGTAGCAGGGCCCATGTTATTAGCTATTCATCAGTTAATTAAAGCGTTAGGTATCTATAAAGAGCAACCACTTGCCATTGAGCTACCCGCCGACATAAATGAGCAACTTTATAATCGCCATTTGTTCTTACCAAAAACGCCGTGGCAAAAACGCTCAAAGTTAGGTATAGGTTATTGGCTAAAAAAAGACGAACCTCACTTTTCAAGTGTTAAAGCGTATAACCACCTCATCCATTTTGAAGAATATATAGCACTTTATTTATTAAATTTTAGTGCTGCTGCTTGGCAATGCGTCGATATACAAAAAACAACGTATTTAGGTCAAAGCGAGCAAAACAAAACTATTTTTAACGCTGAAAAAACAGCATTGATTGATTATGCAAAAGGCTTAAGTGAAGTAGAGCGGTTGTTTGCCAATGTATCGACGCTAATGATGTTTGACGATCACGATGTAACCGATGATTGGAACCTCACCGCTGGGTGGGAGCAAGCTATAAATGAAAACCCAAGTAGTAAACGAATCATTAATAACGGTTTAATTAGTTATTGGCTTTTTCAGGGAATGGGGAACGATGCACTAAATAAAACAGGCGAGCTACTGACACCTTTTAAGCAAAGCCGTACTGCTAATAATTTATGGCAGTTTAAAGCATTTGATAAACCATTAAACGACTTTAGCTTTTGGCATTACGAACTTACTACAATACCCAAAGTAGTGGTGCTTGATACGCGCACGCATCGCTGGCGAAATGAGCAAAACTTTAATGAGCCGTCAGGTCTACTTGATTGGGAACGCCTCACAGAGCTTGAGGAAAGCCTATTAAGCCACGACCAAGTTATTATTGTATCGCCAGCTCCTGTATTTGGTGTTAAATCAATAGAAGCCATTCAAGCCATGTTTAACATATGTGGCCAACCACTCATGGTAGACGTAGAAAACTGGATGGCGCACGAAGGTTCAGCCAAAAAGCTACTCGATACTTTTAGACGAACCGACACCCCAAACGAAACCCTTATTTTATCGGGAGACGTGCATTACTCATTTTGCTTTTCGGTGCAAAAGCGTTTTGGCGATCATCCCAATCGAATTTGGCAACTTACCGCCAGCGGTATTAAAAACGAGTTTCCGCGTAAGTTAATAAACATACTCGATAAACTAGATTCAATTCTATACGGCCCAAAAAGTCCCTTAAACTTTTTTACCAAACGCTGGCATATGGAAGTAGATAAGCATCAAACCATAGGTGAAGGGCAAAAATACTTAGTAAGCGACTCAGCTATTAGTTTAATAATACTAGAACAAGGAAATTTAGCCCGCTACCAGCTTATACACGGCGATGGTCATTTAACTGAGTTTGATTTAGAAGAACAGTAATTTTTAATCAATAATTAAAGGCCTATTTGCACAAAGAGAAGCGAAAGAGGAGTTAATGAGAAGACACAATGCCAATCAGAATACAGTTTAGGTGTTTATTTTCTTCTCTAAAAGCGCATCGCCTCATAACCTCTTTGTGAATAAATTACTAATTACGGAGTAAGGTTGTTAAGAAAGCAACGCTTAATTTATTTAAAAACCAGCTAAAAACCTATTTGCACAAAGAGAAGCGAAAGAGGAGTAAATGAGAAGACATAATGCCAATCAGGATATATTATCGGTTTTATTTCTTCTCTAAAAGCGCAGCGCCTCATACCCTCTTAGTGAATAAATTACTTACACGGGGTAAGGTTGTTACGAAAGCAACGCTTAATTTATTTAAAAATCAGCTAAAAATCTATTTGCACAAAGAGAAGCGAAAGAGGAGTAAATGAGAAGACACAATGCCAATCAGAATACAGTTTCGGTGTTTATTTTCTTCTCTAAAAGCGCAGCGCCTCATAATCTCTTTGTGAATAAATCGCTTAAAAATTTAATGTACAGTTACTTATAGCCCTTTGGATAACGACTTAAAACCTAAGTAAATAATTTTTATGAATTAAAGCGCTTTATGCCATCGACTAGCTTTAGAACATTGAAGTTTATTAGTAAACCAGTACTTATTTCTGAAAGTTTCATATAAGTTATTAATTGTGCAGAGTGAATTGGAAGAAGCTTATCAACCGCCTTTAGTTCAATTATTAATTTATTAGGCAATAAAATATCTAACCGGTAACCTGTATTTATATATTGATCTTTATAATATATCGGTAGCTCAACTTGGTTTTTAGCAGATAAGCCAATTTTACTTAATTCATATATTAAGCAAGCTTCGTAACTTGATTCTAATAAGCCAGGCCCTAAATTCCTGTGTACTTCTATAGCGCAACCTATTACCGTTTTTGTTAATGTATCAGTATCCATAGGTATCCTTTTGCTTAATCTACAAGCATTTAATTAACTAAGAAACAGTTTTAAAATAAGAATTAAGTGTAGTACAAATAAAATAGCAAAATTGAAGACTATATGAAGCAATCTATTAAGTTGTCACTCGTTTGTTGATCTATTTACTAATAAAATCAATCAAAGGTCTATTTGCACAAAGAGGGGGTAGATGAAAAGGCAGAATACCAGCAAAACTGCATTTTGTGTTCATTCCCTTCTCTAAAAGCGCAGCGCCTCTTAACCTCTTAGTGCATAAATTACTTATTACAGGCTTTGCTTGTCACGCTAACAAGTTAACCGTAAATTGAACCTCGGCGGTAGAAGCAGAGCTTGCTCGCGTGAGAAGCGCAGCCTCTAATCACTATATTAGGTAATTACTTA
The DNA here is from genome assembly GCF_040309225.1 of Pseudoalteromonas sp. GW168-MNA-CIBAN-0100. Taxonomy (NCBI): domain Bacteria; kingdom Pseudomonadati; phylum Pseudomonadota; class Gammaproteobacteria; order Alteromonadales; family Pseudoalteromonadaceae; genus Pseudoalteromonas; species Pseudoalteromonas sp. GW168-MNA-CIBAN-0100. Next base: position 89,114 of record NZ_JBEOOL010000004.1, read on the forward strand.
GCTTTGTATTTAACCATGCTCTTTTCGGCTTCGTTTAGACGCGGGTAATTTACTACTTAATATTGCCAAGCATAAAATAGTCATAAACAACATAGAGTTTGCACCCGCTTGTAAAGAGTAATCTACCAACGAATGCAGCAGCATATCTATAATTGCAATGGCACAACCAAAAGCAACGCCCTGAAACAACGCTGTTTTACGCTTTCTAATAGTCGCTATACATAACCATAAACAATAAAGTATAAGTGAGCCCAGTGTCGCTGTAGTGGGTATACCCAGCTCTACTGCAAACTGTATGTAATCGTTATGAGCATTATCGTAATAACCCGAATAAGGCTCAGACTGATACGCCGGAAACGCAGTATAAAATGTACCACCACCAGAGCCCAACAAAGGTTTATCTAAAATGAGCGGTATTGAATCACGTACAACCTCGTCGCGGGTTTCTGATGAAATACTGGTTTCGCTAATACGCTGTTTAACTTTTTCTACATCAAATATAGCGCCAATAATAATTAAATCGATTATAAAAAAACTAACTATAAGTAGCTTAAACGCTTTAGGTTTTTGCCTGTAAATAAAAAACGCGAGTAAGCTAACAACCATTAATGCAATAAAAAATGCAGAGTTACCCATACGGCTACGCGTTAAAATTAACGCAACAATAATAATAATTAACGAAATACGTAAAATTATTTTTGAGCTTAAAAGTATTTCTGTCCACGCACGAAGCGTTTGTTTTAATGTTTGTTTGTAATCGCTAGTAGAGCGTTTTAGCTCACTAACTAAAACACCAATACCCAAACATAAACATAAAGCTAAAAAATTTGCTAAAAAGTTAGAATAAGTAAACGTACCAATAGCACGTTCGGTATGTTTATAGCCAAATAACGGGCTAATTATATCTGGCGATAAATTTAAATAAGTGGCATACAAAGCCTGAAACACACCGGCACTTATAATTGCATATATTAAATTTTTAATACGCTTTTCAGTATTACAATAAATAAATAATAGCCAGCAAAATAAAATCATAAAACTTGTTTTAATAAGCATTTGTTTAGTTTGAAACGGGTCAACACTTACGGTAAATATTTGTACTGCGCATACGCCCGCCACTATACTGAGTACAGTAAATAAGGGCCAAGAATATAAAGGTGGGTATAAAGGCTGATCGTTATTAATACTGCTGTAAACTAAATGGATGAAAAAGGTAGCACTAATTAAGATCCCCATTGCTAAAATTGCCCAAGGGCGGTAACTCCCTAATGGTAAGGGCAGCAAAAATAAAATAGCGCATAGTAAAAAAAATATAAAACGATTCACAGGATTCTCAAACAAGGAGCTAAAAGGTAGGAGCTTAAAGTAATGGGTCTAAAATAAAAACGCAGCCCAAAGGCCGCGTTATTATTATTTAGATAACTGTTAGTTGCCGACTTCAGATATACCTGCATCGCCACCAGTACCGCCAGCACCTTGCGGTAGTGGGATTGTTGGTAGGTTTACAATTACAGGGCCAGTTGGTGCTGTAGGCTCAGTTGGGCCAGCTGCAGTGGCCTCCGAAGCTATTGTGGCATCAACTCCAGCAGTAATCGCGGCAAGCGTTACTGCATCGCTATCAACACCTGCAGTTACTAACGCAGCTAAAAAGTCTGAAATAAATGGACTATCTACGCCAATTGCGGCAATTACTGCATTCATTATTATATCAAGTTGTTCAGACGAGCAAGTTCCATTAGCTATTGGGGAGTCTAAATCCAATGGAGCAGTGTTCTGACATAGTTGTTCAATAGCAGCAACTAATTTTTTTTGTAGTTCTTCAGAAGGTATATCTGCAGATGCATTATTTAAAATATTAATTAACGTATTAAGGTTATCAGTCTGTACTATTACATCATTGTCTGATTGTGCATAAACTGGAAACGTTGCAAATGCAGATACGCTAACAAATAAACTAGCAAATAAAAGTGATTTCATCTTGTGTCCCTTTAAGAAATTATCTAATTACAAAATTTTAGCGTATCGGTGCAAAAAGTAAACTCTTTATTTACGCCATTATTATTAGTTTTTAGTATTTTAGAGGGGGGCATTATTAAATTGCCCTGTACGCCATCGCAACCTAAACCTTCAAGTACCTTTAAAGTTTCAGGTTTTTCAATTAAACAAGCTAAAACTTTAATACCAAAGCCATGACAAATATTATTAACTGTTTGAATAAAAAATTGGCTTTGGGTGTTATCTAACAAATCTTGAATATAGCTACCATCTATTTTTATATATTCTATATCTAACCCTTGCAAGTATCTAAACGAGGTTAAACTAGTGCCAAAGTGTTCAACACACACACTTATGCCAATATCTTTTATTGTATCTATATGTAAAGAGGCAACATGCACGTTATAAAGTAAGCTAATTTCATGCAATTCAAAAACCAAGTTTGTTTTAATAATTGGTTTAGTGTGAGCATAAAGAGTAAGCCATTCAATAAAGTCAGTTGAATACAACGAAGCTTTACTAATATTTAACGCAAATGTATCGTCTGGGTGTTGCTCTTTAACATTTACAAAGTTACGAATTATTTTTTTGTCTAACTCTTCGGTTAAGTTAAGCTTTTCGGCCATAGCAAATAAATGGCCATTATTAACCTTTTCGCCTTCATGTGTAAAATGAGCAAACACCTCAAAGTAGCACTGCTTGTTTTCTGATTTAGTGCGTTTAACTGGCTGCACCGAAAAACTAACTTCACCAGTAGCAATAATTGATTTAATAAGCGAACGCCACTCTTTAACACTAAACAAAGTATCTTTATCTACTTTATTTACAGCCGAATCGCCAATAGTACAGCCAGTATCAAGCGCTGAAAGTACACTCCCAATAGACGAGCCTTTATCAACAATTACTAACGCTAAGTTAGCAAAACCATTTACGTGTAAGCTGTTTTTTTGTTTACTAAAAGCATCATTTATATCGAGGCGTGTTCTATTTAAAAATTGCATATCGAATGGTGCTAAAGCAATAAAAGTACTACCGTTAAGTCTAAATATTTTAGAATTAGTTAAAGCACCAATTACATTTTGTAAAGTAACGCTTACATCATGTACGTGCTCGTCACCATCTTGGTAACTTACAGTTTGGTTAATATTAGCAAGTGAGGGGAGAGTAATCATCATTGCAGTGATTGGAGTATCGCTAGTAATGGTGTCAACCACTGAGTTAAAGTGATTTTCAAACGAACGGCGGTTACCCAGTCCTGTGAGTGAGTCTACATATACCTCGTCGGTAAGTGCTTGTGTTTGCTTTGTTAAAGAGTCAAAGGTGCTTTGTAGGTTCATTACCATATTATTAATGGCTTTAGTCACAGTACGTAGCTCGCGCGCAACAGGTATTTCGTCGTTTAATGTAAAGCGCTTACGCGTTACCAAGTGTGCTTGGTTTTCTACTGCTTTTAAAGGTTTAAATACAGCACGTAATATTAAATATGCTACAGCAAGCGACGCTACTAATAATAATAAAGAACCATAAAAGCTGCGTTTAGTATGCTCCCATAGCGTTAAATACGATTGCCCAACATGGCTTGTTACTTCAAGCACTCCCGCCATGATCCAGCCATTGTTTAATTCTGATTGCATAGTAGGGGCGTTGAGCTTTACTGCTGTAATAAACCAATTAGGTACAGACTCAACGCGTTTTGGGCTTGTTAGGTTAAATACCACGTTACTATCGGCGTTAGTAAATTTTATTTGTTTGTAATAACCTGAGTCGAAAATAGCGGTTGCCATGGTTTGGGCAATCATTAAGCTATCTTCTTCAAGGTAGGGTGAAATAGAAAGCCCTAAGCTTGTTGCTGTATCTTGCGCGTGGCTACCCATTTGCGTTTGTAAGTATTGGCGAGTGGTATCAACGTCAGTAATTACGCGTACAAAAAACGAAAGTACCGAAATCAATATAATAAGACCATATACTTGGGTTTTTAAACTTAATCCATTTTTAAAAAGTCGAGACATAACTCGGTGTTCCTTTATCACTTTTGGCGGGCGCAAGCTCACCTTGTTCAATTCGCTCTAGCATGGTGTTCCACGCAGAAACACCACGGCTATTTTTTACTTTATTGCCTAACCCTTTTGATTTGGCTAACCATAAACCTTGGCCATTAAAACTATATATAGGTGTTAAATCAGGGCGTTTATTAGCGGGCAGTAGTTTAGTATTAAAGTTACCTAAAACAAAGGGGATTTGATTAGGAGTTTCAATATATATCAGCACCATGTGAGGTTGATTAACTGTTTTTTGACGTACATACATTAAACGTACTTTATCTTCGGGAATCCCAAGTGCTATTAACGTAAAGTATTTGGCAATTACGTAATCTTCACAATCACCCATGCCAACGCCTAAGCTTTCAAGCGGGGTGGCCCAATAATCTTTTTGGTGCCAAAGCTCATCATCTGTTTTGTATTTAATGTGCTTATTAAAAAAGTCATTCACCAAATGGATTTTTTGCCATTCACTTTTGTCAGCCGATTCATCAATAAAACTTAACCAGTTTTTAATGCGTTTATGGCCCTCATCACCATACTGTTTTTGAGCGCGCGCAATTATATCGCTATTGCGTAAATGCAAAAGCATATCTTGTGCGCATACAAACAAAGACACTAATAATAAAATGCAAAACCCTAAACGCACAAATGTTCCTTTAAGTCTGTTTTTCCAAATAACCAAACAAGCTAAGCCTAGTATAGTATTGCTAGCTTTGAAAAGGTAGATCACCAAAAAGTATGGGAGTACTGAAATAGTGTGATGAAATCGAATTTGATGCAACATAAATTTAACAAAAAAACAATCAAAAAGTACTCTTTAATTATTGAGTGCATTATTGTGTTGTGTATAATAGCAATCTCACAAGGCTTGTGAAGCGCTTAAAAGGGATTCAGCTTTAGTTATCCCTTTTTTGCTGTTAGCAAAATAATGAAAGGAATTAAAGTGAAAGTTTTAAAAGCAGTATTACCTGTAGCAGGCCTTGGTACGCGTATGTTACCAGCCACAAAAGCCATCCCTAAAGAAATGCTCCCTCTGGTAGACAAACCTTTAATTCAATATGTAGTTAACGAAGCTGTAGCCGCTGGCGTAAAAGAAATAGTATTGGTTACACACGCTTCAAAAAACTCGATAGAAAATCACTTTGATACTAGCTTTGAGCTAGAAGCCACGCTAGAAGCACGTGTAAAACGTAGCCTACTAGAAGAGGTTCGCTCAATAGTGCCAACAGATGTAACGGTAATTTCTGTGCGCCAATCAGCACCACTAGGCTTAGGCCACGCGGTATTAGCAGCGCGTCCAATTGTTGGTAATAACCCATTTGCGATAATGCTACCCGATGTAATTATCGATAAATATAAATCAAATTCAAAAACTGACAATTTAAGCCAAATGATCGACCGATTCGATAAAACAGGCTTCAACCAAGTAATGGTAGAGCCAGTGCCTCAAGAGCAAGTGCATCAATATGGTGTGGTTGATTTAGCCGGTAAAAAAATAAATGCAGGCGAAAATACTGCTATTAAAAACATGGTCGAAAAACCTAATAACGACGAAGCGCCAAGTAATTTAGCTATTACAGGGCGCTATGTTGTATCTACCGCTATTTGGGATTTGCTTGAGTACACCCCACCAGGTGCGGGCGGTGAAATACAGCTTACTGATGCATTATTACAATTACGCCATTTGGAAACTCTAGAAGCATACCATCTAAGAGGTAAGTCACATGATTGTGGTTCTAAGTTAGGTTATATGCTTGCTAATGTCGAATATGCAATGCAATCGAGTCAAATGGGTCAGGAATTTACCCAACAAGTTAAAAAGCTATTTGCTGTAAGCAACTAATAGATTGAATTATTCAAATTAAGGAAAGTAATGGCTATTAAGATATTGAGCATATTTGGTACGCGTCCTGAGGCTATTAAAATGGCACCATTAGTCAAAGCATTGAATTTAACTGATGGTTTCGAGGCTAAAGTATGCGTTACCGCGCAGCATAGAGAAATGCTAGATCAAGTTTTAGACCTGTTCGAAATTGTACCAGAATACGACTTAAACATAATGAAACCAGGCCAAAGTTTATACGATGTAACCACCAATATTCTTTTAGGTTTAAAACCTATTTTGGAAGAGTTTAAGCCAGACCTAATACTTGTTCATGGCGATACAAGTACAACACTTTCAGCAAGCCTTGCTGCATTTTATCAACAAATTCCGGTAGGGCATGTAGAAGCTGGCTTACGCACAGGTAATTTAGGGTCTCCTTGGCCAGAAGAAGGAAATCGCAAATTAACAGGTGCGATTACAAAACTTCACTTTGCGCCAACAGATACTTCACAGCAAAACTTACTTAACGAAGGCGTTAATTTAAGCGACATAGTTATAACGGGTAACACCGTAATAGATGCACTATTACAAGTTGTTGATAAAGTAAAAACAGATAAAGTATTAATAAACACACTAAAAGCAAAGTTTCCAGAATTAGACGAAAGTAAAAAGTTAATTTTAGTAACAGGCCACAGACGAGAAAGTTTTGGTGGTGGTTTTGAACGTATTTGCGAAGCACTAGCAGAAATAGCACTTGCACATCCAGAGGCGCAAGTACTTTACCCTATGCATTTAAACCCAAATGTACGTGAGCCTGTAAATCGTATTTTAAAAGACGTTAAAAACGTACAGCTTATAGAACCTCAAGACTACTTGCCATTTGTATACCTGATGAGTAAAGCCCACATAATAGTAACCGATTCAGGCGGCGTACAAGAAGAAGCACCAAGCTTAGGTAAACCTGTTCTAGTAATGCGCGATACAACAGAACGTCCAGAAGCAGTTGCTGCAGGTACAGTTAAATTAGTAGGCACCGATAAAAATCGAATTATAGATGAAGTTAAAAACCTACTAACAAATCAAGCTGATTACCAAACAATGAGCCGAGCACATAATCCATATGGTGATGGGAAAGCGTGTGAGCGTATTATTTCAAAAATTAAACAACACTTTAACGTGCAATAAAACGTTTTTTAAAGGATTTTGTAATGACAATTAAAACAGTATCAGTAGTAGGTTTAGGCTACATAGGACTACCAACAGCAGCTGTAATAGCCTCAAGAGGGATCAACGTTATTGGTTTAGATGTAAATCAAAAAGCGGTTGATACAATTAACGCTGGTGAAATACATATTGTAGAGCCTGATTTAGATATTATTGTACGCGGTGTTGTTTCTACAGGTAACTTACGAGCCACAACGGTTCCAGAAAAAGCGGATGTATTTATGGTTGCAGTACCAACACCATTTATCCATAGCGAAAGCGGTGATCATAAAGCAGATTTAAGCTACATAGAATCTGCAGCTAAAACTATTGCCCCAGTACTCGAAAAAGGCAATTTAGTCATTTTAGAATCAACCTCGCCAGTAGGTGCAACAGAGCAACTAGCACAATGGCTAAGTGAAGCTCGCCCTGATTTATCGTTCCCACAAGATAAAGGCGATGCTGCCGACATTAACGTCGCACATTGCCCTGAACGCGTATTACCAGGTTATGTACTACAAGAGCTGGTATCTAACGACCGTGTTATCGGTGGTATGAGTAAAACGTGTAGCGAAAAAGCAGTAAAATTATATGAAACATTTGTGCGTGGTGAATGCATCGTAACAAACGCACGTACAGCTGAAATGGCAAAACTAACAGAAAACTCATTTCGTGATGTAAACATAGCATTTGCTAATGAACTATCGGTAATTTGCGACAAGCTTAAAATTAACGTGTGGGAATTAGTTAAATTAGCTAATCGCCACCCTCGCGTAAATATACTTAACCCAGGCCCGGGTGTTGGAGGACACTGTATTGCTGTTGATCCGTGGTTTATTGTTGCTAGCTGCCCAGACGAAGCAAAAATAATTAAACAAGCGCGTTTAACAAATGATGCAAAACCGCATTACGTAATAAGTAAAATAGCTAAAGCCGCTGACGAGTTTAAACGCCCAGTTATAGCGTGTTTAGGGCTTGCATTTAAAGCCGATATTGACGACTTGCGTGAAAGCCCTGCATTACAAATAGTACAAGAGCTAGCCACACAAAACGTAGGTAAAATTTTAGCAGTAGAACCTAATATACAAGAATTACCTGAAAAGCTTTCATCAAAAGGTGTAGAGCTTACAACATTAGAAACAGCATTAGAGCAAGCTAATATTATAGTAGTGCTAGTAGATCACAAACAATTTAAAGCAGCAGATAAAACAGAATTTGCCTCAAAAGTTGTTATAGACACGCGCGGGATAATGTAAGTTAAATGATGACTCCATTTGAGCTAATTAAAAGTGACTTAAGCCGTCAAACTGGCCGTTATTCAAATAATTTATTAATAAAAAATTTGTTAAACAATAATCGATCTTTTAAATATACATTTTGGTTAAGGCTTACTAGCTCCAGTAATTCGATATTAAAACTTTTTGCTCGATATATGCATACTCATCTTTCAATTAAATATCAAATTCAAATACCTAAAGAAGCAAAAATTGGCGCCGGACTTTATTTAGGGCATGCAACTGGAATCGTTATTAGCCCATCAGTAGAAATTGGAATTAACTGCAATATCAGTCAATTTGTAAATATAGGCAGCAATCACGGCAAAGCTGCCTCTATTGGTAATAATGTATACATAGGGCCTATGGTATGTATTGTAGAAAATATTGTTATAGGCAATAACGTTACTATTGGTGCTGGTGCAGTAGTGGTTAAGGATATACCTGAAAATGCAACGGCTGTAGGTAATCCTTCCCGTGTAGTAAACCAAAATGATCCCGGTCGTTATATTATGAATAAGTATTATGGATAAAAAACATATAGCACTAATTATGCCCCTCTCAACTTATGAGTGGGGTACAGAAAACTGTGGTGGGGTAGACAGTGTTTGCCAAATGTTTGCCGAATACTTGGTTAATCATTCTGACACGAACTTTAAGTTTACTATCATTGGGCTCGATCCGCAGAGTAAAACATCCTACACAGGTGAAGTTATTAACTTAGCCGATAACGTGGATTTTATTTGGTTGCCAGCATCTAGTAAGCAAACTGGTTTAAAAATTCCAGGTATTCTCTGGCAAAATTGGCATATTCGTAAATTATTAAAATTACTCAAGCCAGATTTAGTTCATACACATCTTTGGAGCTTTTTATTGGGCTGCGGCTACAAAGGAAAGGCTGTTGTAACTGTTCATAGTTATAAAAAAATAGCCCGTCGTAATGTTGGTCTAATAAACAATTTATTACATGAAAAAGTTATTCCTAAAATAGTGAAAAACCGAAAGGATTATGTAGTTGTTGTTGGTAAGCAGTTAGAGAAAGCATTACTAAAAGATGGTTTTCAACCAGAAGTGGTTCATAACCCAATTGATCAAGAATATTTTAAAGCTGATTATATAAAACGTGAACGAAAAGAAATAAAGGTTGTGACCTGTGCATTATTAACACCAAGAAAGAGAGTCGAAGATTCTATCGTTTTGTTTAATAAATTAGTCAAAAGTGGTCTTGGGTCTTCTCTAATTATTATCGGGCCAGCCGCCGATAGACTATACACTGAGCAACTTAAAAAGCAGGTGACTTCTTTGGGCTTAGAAGGAAAAGTGAGCTTTTTAGGTAAGCTAAACAAAACCCAAATTGTTGAGCAATACCTTAATGCTGATTTAGGTGTTTTTACTTCTAGCGAAGAGACTTTTGGCTTAGCTCCTTTAGAGATGTTAGCTGTTGGTCTGCCTCTAGTTGCCACTGAGGTTGGCATACTTGAAGATGAGAAAGCTTTCTTTGAAAAAATGGGGGTTTTATATTACTCAGACTCGTTGAGCCCCGACAAAATTAATAATCTTGTTTTAAAGCATAACGTAGACTACTCGAAACGCGCTCTCGAAACTAAATTTAATATTACATGCATTTTTGAGCAATACAGTGATTTATATGTAAAAGTTATAGATGAAGTTAAATGATGCTTAAACAACTATTAAAATATGCACCTGTTCAAATATTTGCAGCAATAAGTGTTTTCGCTTTAATTAGTATTCATACAAAGCTATTAACAACTACTGAATATGGTATGTTGTCACTAATGCTGCTTACCGTTGAAATAGTAAGAGCAGTTGCTGCTCAGTGGGTCAACTCGAGCATGCTACGTCTATTACCAAGTAAAATTAAAGAGCAACACTCACGTTTTGCTGCTATAGCGTGTTCTATAATTTTGTGTTGTACCATACCTGCATTTTTTTTGGTGGTTTTAGGGCTGTATTTAACCGATTTATTAAGTTTAAATATTTTAGTTACTACATTTATACTTTTTGTAACTAAAGCGTTGTACTTATTTTATTTAGAGTTAGCACGAGTTATGGAACGCTTGAATCCGTATCGGCTCGCTGTTTTAGTTCAATCTGTATTGGCGATAATATTTACCTGGTTTTTTCTAATAATTAAAGCAGATTTATTACTGGCTCTATTTGCTTTAGCCTTAAGTAATTTTATAGCAGGTATAATTGTATTTAAGAGCTTAAAGATAAGTATAAAAGAACTTTTTTCAGTTGATGCCAATATTATTTATACTTATGGAATACCATTAATGGTAAGTGGCCTCGTAGCGTCCATATCAAGTCGTTTAGATCGTTACTTTATCGCTGATTCATTGAGTTTGGCTCAAACGGGCATCTATGCGGCTATTTCGAACATTCTTTTGGGGATAGGCGCATTAATTTTTATGGTTGTTGCTTTGCCGAGCTACCCTGAACTCACAAAAAAAATTAATAACAAGACTGAATTATATAAAGCCCATAGCGAGTATTTAACGCTTCTAATGTTTATTACGTTACCAGGACTATTAGGCTTTTGTGTATTAGCTCAACCGATTACTCAATTACTGCTCAGCGAAGAATATTTGTCGCAAGGAACGACTATAATTTACATATTATGTGCAGCAGTTTTTATCTTGAATGTAAAAGCGCATTATATAGATCATGGTCTTCAATTTTCATTAAGTACTAAGTATATACCGAGAATAAGCTTAATATCATTGCTATTAAATTTAGTATTATTAACGATATTAATACCAAAATATGGGTTAACCGGTGCAGCATTCTCTTTTTTAATAACTAGCTTGATATCTTTTTTTCTAAGTTTATTTGTATCACTTAAAAAAGATTATAAATTCATCATTCCTAGACAAGTATATAAAATAATTTTCTCATCTGCTTGTATGGGCTATTTGCTCAGTGTTTTTTATACAAAGCAATTCTTATATATAGATATTCCAATTTTATATTTAGCCATAAATGTATTATTCGGAATATTAACATTTTTAGTAGTAATGGTTTTATTAAACTATAAAAAATGCCGACACTGGATTCGCAATCATGAATAGCCAAACCATGTATAGAGCGATGTTTTTCGTTTTTATATCTTCTTTTATTTTAGGCGGGTATCTGCTGGAAGATTTAGGTGTTAAATATGTTTCTGATGGCGGTAGCCCTTTAGTAAAAATCCATATATATAGTTATGTTTTATTGTTTTTTACTGTATTGCTTACGCTTAAAAAAGGTATCAGTAAACCGTTAGGTAATTTAAAAGAACTAAAGAGCACTTGGCTAATAAGTTCGCTGAGTGTTTCTATTGTTGTATTATATGGATTATATCGATTTGGTACTTCAGGTATGGCCTATTTAATAGATACAATAGTGTCTGCATTGTTGGCTATATATATTTTAAGCCAATTAACAAACGAACATAAAGACAAGCTATTAAAGCTAGTAGCTTATTTGTTATTTATTAATGCCGTAATTGCTATCTTAGAATTTATATTAGGCAAAACTTTGGTTGATGTTAGTTTTTCAAGCTTTTCACATTTTCGTTCAACTGCCCTATTAACACATCCATTAAATAATGCATTAATTACTGCCTCTTTAGCTTTATTATTATTAAATAAAACGAAGATCCCTGTCTTTATTTATTTTACAGTTATATTAATCGCGCTATTTGCTTTTGGTGGAAGAGGAGCCGCAGGAATGTTTTTGGCCGGCTTCGTAATAATGACGCTACCAAGCTCGATGCGTTTTTTTTCAGCAGGCATTAAAATGTCAAAACTTAAATTTGCATTAGCGCAGGCATTTTTTTTACTCACGTTGATAGCAATAATCTTAATTCTTACACTTACACCAGTGGGTGAGCGGATTATAAGTAAACTGTATATAGATGGCAGCGCACAAGCGCGTTTTGATGTATTTATTATTTTAGAACAATTAAGTATCAGTGAATGGCTGCTAGGTGCTTCAGCTTCAATTATGAATAATATAGAGTTTTATATTGGTATTAATGTAATAGAAAACTATGTAATAGGGTGGGTAGTCAGCTTTGGTTTATTTGGCACTGTTTTACTTTTTCTGTCTAGTTTTTTAATATCAATAAAAATGGTTTGGAGGAATGATATTTATATGCAGGTTTCTCTGCTCGTATTGTTTGCGGTATCGTTAACAAATAATGCATTGACCACTAAAACGCCCGTCATTATGTTGTTTTTTTCGTGTTTATATCTAGTTTATTCAAGGAAGTATAAAAATGAAGTTATATAAAATAGGTTCTTGGTTTTATAAAAACAAAATCCCACTTTTACCAAAGTTATTTAATGCTTTAATTCGTATTTTCCACAATAGTGCTGTTTTTTCAGAGTGCGAAATTGGTAGTAACACTATATTCGCTTATGGTGGAATAGGGGTAGTAATACATAAAAGATCCATTATCGGCAAAAATTGTGTCATAGGATCTAATGTTACTATTGGCGGGAAATCTAAATCGAAAAATGTTCCCATTATTGGTGATAACTGTTTTATAGCTACAGGTGCTAAAATTTTGGGAGAAGTAAAAGTTGGCAATAATTGTGTTGTTGGAGCTAATAGCGTTGTAGTTATAAACGTCCCAGACAATAGTGTAGTTGCTGGTATACCGGGTAGAATAATTAAATCGAACGTTAATCCAAAGGACTACTATTAATGTTTACGAATAAAATATATCAATCAAGCCCTATTTTAGTTCAAAATGTTTTATTAAGTATTAGAGCTCTCATAAGGCAGAAACTACGTGAGAATAAAGAGTGCGCAAAGCTTACTAGTGAACTGATGACTCACGATTTTGATATTAACGCATTAAGTAGTTACCAAACTAAAATGCAAAAAAAAATAATTAATGAAGCGACCCAAAATACTGAGTTTTATAAAACGAATGCAAAAGAAATAAACGATTTTTCTTTTATAGATAAAAAAACTATTAATGAAAATAAAGACCAGTTTTTATCTTCAAAAAGAAATGGACCAATAATTAAAGGTGCAACTAGTGGGACTACAGGCTCTCCCTTGACAATCTTACAGAATATGGAGTCTGTAGTTATTGAGCAAGCATTCGTCAACAGGATGATGGCTTGGGCTGGCTTTAAGGATGGTGATAAAAGAGCATGGATAAGAGGGGATATGATTGTTCCTTTAAATCAAAAAAAAGCGCCATTTTGGCGTTACTCTTATTTTGAAAACATGATTATGCTTTCTTCATTTCATATGAGTCAGCAGCATTTATCTAGTTATATTAAAGCAATGGCTGATTTTGATGCGCAAATAATTCAAGCATACCCATCTTCAATAGTTACACTCGCAAAATACTTAGATACTAATGATTTATATTATCCGGGTGTATTGAAGTCGATAGTTACCTCATCGGAGTCTTTGGCAAAAGAAGATAAAATATTAGTCGAAAAAAGATTTAAATGTACAGTATTTGATTGGTATGGCCTTTTTGAACGTGTTGCGGCTATTGGCAGTTGTGAGTATGGCCGTTATCACATATTAACAGACTATTCCCATGTAGAATTAGTCCCTGCAGGAAAAACTGAAGAAGGTAAGGAAAGAGCAGAAATAATAGGCACTAATTACAATAATTCACTTTACCCATTAATACGCTATAAAACGGGTGATCATGTAATTTTATCGGATAAAACTTCATGTGCTTGTGGAAGAGTATTCCCTATTGTTGAGAGTATAGAAGGTCGGGTTGGCGATTACTTAGTCGCTGAAGATGGTCAAAAGGTACATATACTAAATCATATACCTAAAGGGGTTAATGGTTTATTAGGTACTCAATTCATCCAAAAAGAGTTAATGAAAATAGAAGTTTTAGTCACTTGTAATTCAGATTTTATCGACTCTGAACGCTTAAAGCTAATTACTAATATTAAAGAGCGGTTAGGCCATAAAATGGAAGTCACTATAACTGTAGTTAATGATTTTATTAGAACTAAAAATGGCAAAATGAGACAAGCTATTTGTGAATTTTAAAGGTAGCAATATGAAAATGTTACAGTTATTAAAACATACAGTTATGGAAAAAATTCGGTGCCTTTATTTAATTAAATTTAATTATAGGTACAAAGCAAATGTGCAGCGTTTTAAGCAATCTACGGATAAAAAAGATATTGCTGTAATTAAGTCTGAAATTAAAGCATTGAAAAAGTATTGGGGGTGTTTTCCTTTGCAATATTTCAATCATGATTTTTACTCAGCTAACTGTACGTTGACCATCGATGAGATGAAGCAATTTATACCTAGTTATTATTTTTATAAGATTATATTTCCGCAGTATGATAACTCTAAAGCATTACTTAATATTGTAGAAGATAAAATAGTAATGGATGTGTTGTTTGATGGAATGAACTTCCCAACGGCAAATGTCATAGCTAAGAAAAAGACTCGCTACATTTTTAATTCAAAAGGTATTGCACTAAATAACGATAGTTTTGCAGAGTTATTAAGCTCCTCCCATAGTGCTAAATTATTTATTAAACCTGCAAATGGGCGCGGGGGTAGCGGAATTTTAATTGCTAAAAAACAAGACAAGACTTATAAAATTAAAGGTATGGGTCTAAATTTCAGTTATGTAAGAGGCTTGATTGGCGATTTTGTTATTGAAGAGGCCATTGCTCAACATTTGGATATTGCAGCCGTCTATGCTCACAGTGTAAACACTCTTAGGGTTATTACAAAAAGAAATACTCAAGGGCAAGTAGAGATAATAGCTACAACGCTAAGAATGGGGTCGAAGGGTAGTGAAATAGACAATACATCTGCAGGAGGCCTTGTTATAGGTATTGATTTACTAACCGGTCACGCTTTTAGAGATTATGCAACACATGAATATGGCTCATCCCGTTTTTATGAGCACCCAGACTCCGGTTTTAAATTTAAAGATTTAATAATTCCTAATTGGTTAAATATTAAAAATGAAATATTAGAACTTGCGAATAAAAATATAATTTTGAATTTAACCGGCTGGGATATTGCTATAACAAATAATGGAATTGTAGTGATTGAAATCAATACATTATTTGGTATTGACGGATTACAGTCCGCATTAGGGGGCTTGAAAAATAAGTTTATGGAAAATTATACAGTAAAACTGTAAGGGATTATAAAATTGAAAAGTAAAATTTTAGTCATTAGTGTTTCTAATAAAGCTAAGGGTGGTGTTGCCTCAGTAGTTACCACATTTATGAATAATGATTTTTTAAATAAAGAGCATGATATAGAGTATTTTCACTCCCACAACCCAAGTGGGTGGGGTAATAAGTACTTTTCGTTATTAATTTCGGCAATATATTTTCCTTTCTTACTATTATTTAAACGATTTAATGTTGCGCATATACATGGTTCGTTAAAAGGAAGTTTTCAGCGTAAAAGTTATTTTTTATTTTGGTTGAGACTTTTTTCCATACCAACGATTTATCAATGCCATGCAGCGCAAGTGGATAAATTTTTTGATAATTTAAATAGTAAACAAAAAAGCAGAGTAATTAATACGTTTAAAAAGTATGAATTATGCTTGTGTTTAGGATCTAGTTGGGTAAAAAAATTTGAGCGATTAACGGATAGAAATTGGAATATTTTATTCAACCCAGTTCCTGAAATTAAATTAAATAAAGTACAGCACGATACTTGCAACTTTACTTTTATGGGAGAGTTATCACAGCGTAAGGGCATTAAAGATTTGTTAAATGCTTTTGCATTGTCACCTTGCGATAATGCTCGTTTACTAATTGCAGGTAATGGCAACATTCAAGAAATCCACGATTTATGTAGCACATTAAAAATTGCAGACAAAGTTGAAGTTTTGGGCTGGATCGATAAAGAACAAAAACTGGAGCTACTATCTCGCACTGATGTCGTTGTACTACCAAGTTATGCTGAAGGCCTACCTATGAGCATTCTCGAAGCTATGTCCGTAGGTTTGCCTGTTATAACAACACCCGTAGGTGCAGTAGAAGATGCAATTACACACAATGTTCATGGTTTGTTAGTACAACCAGGTAACATAGAGCAAATTTCTGATGCATTAAATGAGCTCACACATAACATAGGCAAGCGAATCCAACTTGGAAAGGCTGCCAAGGGTAAGTTTTTAGAGTGTTTTAAAGATGATGTAGTAGCTAAGAAGCTCTCAGCTTTTTATGCAAAGCTTACAACAAATAATTAGTAGAGTATTTTGGAGAGTTTCATTGAATAAGAAGTACAATTTAACAATAGCCACTGATATAAAGGGTAAAGGTGGAGTTTCAAGTGTTCTAAAAGTTTTAGATGAGGCTGGCTTTTATAAAGATACGAATACAAAGTTGATAACTAGTCATAGTAACTATAATAATTTTAATTTGTTTTTTCAACTGGTCACATTTTCTTTTTGTATTTTAAAATTATTATACAATTTAGTTTTTTTTAATATTACTCTAGTTCATATTCATTTAGCTTCAAGAGGTAGCTATAAAAGAAAGTCTATCTTGACCCGTATTGTTTGCTTTTTTAAAGTGAAAATTATAATACACCTTCATGGCGCTGAGTTTAAAGAGTTTTATAATAATGAATGTGATGATGCTAAAAAAAATCATATTAAAAACACCTTTAATATGGCTGATAGAGTCATTGTACTATCTACACAATGGTTAGATTGGATTGACTCTATTTTGTTAGATAAAAGTAAAGGTCTTGTGGTCTATAATGCAGTACCTGAGCTTCCTATATTTGAAACAAAAGTAGAAAAACATTTTAACTTTGTTTTTTTAGGTCGCTTAGGAGAGCGAAAAGGAGTAGCTGATCTTATATCTGCTTTTTCTCGAGTTTTAAAGTTACATCCAAACGCCAGACTTTTGCTTGGCGGTGATGGTGATTTAAATAAGTATAAACAAATTGTTCGTGATTTAAGTATTGAAAATGAAGTGAAATTTTTGGGCTGGATTTCTGGAAATGAAAAGCTTGAGATTTTGAAAAAAGCTAACTCATATGTACTTCCAAGTTACAACGAAGGTTTTCCTATGGGTGTTCTTGAAGCAATGTCTTGTAAAATCCCTGTAATTGCTTCAAGGGCGGGTGGTATACCTGACGCAATTACATCTAATGAGGAAGGTATATTAATTGATGCAGGTGACACAAATGCGTTAGTTAAGGCAATGCTCTTTTCTATTGAATCACCAGAAAAAGTTGAAAGCATGCAAAACAAGGCTTTTATAAAGTATTTAGAAAACTTCAGTCCAAATACGGTTGTTCCTCAAATAATAAAAATTTACAAAGATTTAGGTGCTATTTAAATGAACCAAAATTTATCTGAATGTAAAAAGCAAATTTTAAAGTCTGCGCAGGAAAGTAGTTATGCTGGTCAGGACCCATTTGATGGGCTGAATAGTAGTCTATTTAACTTTTTCCCAAAACTAAAAACTGGCATATTTGGCCTCGCATTTATTCAACTTAATAAGCGATTAGCAATAAATATTAGGCCTTTGCTGGGTGTACCTAGAATGCGAAACCCAAAAGGCATTGGTTTATTTATTTTAGGTTTATTGGAAGACTATAAAGCAACAAATGAGAAAATATATTTAGATGAAGCCAAAGAACTTGCTGACTGGTTGCTTACCCAACAAAGCGATAAAACTACTTGGTTACATAGTTGTTGGGGATATCATTTTGACTGGAATGCCCGCGCTTTTTTTGTGCCAAAGGGTAAGCCCAACGTTATTACCACTATTTATGTGGCACAAGCTTTATACGCATTAAGTGAAGTGACCGGCGAAAATAAATATAGAGAACCAGCGCTTGATAGTGCTCATTTTATAGTTAAAACTTTATACAAAGAAAGTGATGATAAACAGTTTTTTGGCTACATACCAGGTGAAAATACATTTGTACATAACGCAAGTCTATGGGGCGCTGCATGGGTAGCAAAAGTGGCTACACTTACAAGCAATGAAAATTATAAGCAGCTTGCTTTAAATGCTGCGCGTCAGTCAGTAAAAGGTCAGGGAACTGATGGCTCTTGGGTTTATGGCGCTCGCCATCATCATCAATTTATAGACGGTTTTCACACAGGCTACAATTTAGAAGCATTACGCTTATTAAGTGATGCTCTAAATACAGATGAATTTGAAGAGCCTATTAAGCTAGGATTACAATATTATAAAGAGCACCTATTCGAAAAAGACGGTACCGCTAAATATTATAATAACAACCGTTATCCATTAGACATGCATAGTGTGTCGCAAGCTATTTTTACGTTATTAAAAGTAGGTAAAACAGCCGATGACTTTGCTATGGCTGAAAAAATAATAAACCGATCTATTGAAACACTGTACCTATCAAAAGAGCAGCGTTTTATTTATCAAAAAAATAAGCTTTTTACTAATAAAATAAACTACATACGTTGGACCCAAGCGTGGGTTTATTATTCATTTGCTTACTTTCATAGTCAAAAACATAGCCAAAAAATTAGTTAACAAAGTAGAAGCTGAACCACTTTTAAAACGGATATAAAAATGAAACGAATTGAATTTCTAAAAGCACCAATGGATATAGCAACAATGGAAGAAACAGTTTCTTTTATTGAAAGTAGAATAGAGAAAAAGCAATTTTTACAGCACGTGGTAGTTAATGTGGCAAAAATTGTGAACATGCAAAAAGATCCTGTTTTAGCTGATTCAGTAAGAGCGTGCGATTTAATAAATATAGATGGTATGGGCGTCGTGTTTGGGGCCCGCTTTTTAGGTCATGATGTACCAGAACGTGTTGCTGGTGTTGATTTATTCCATGAGCTATTAACAATGAGTGCAAGACGAGATTTCCCTGTGTTTTTACTCGGTGCTACCGAAGATGTAGTTACTAAAACCGTTGATAAAGTGACAGCGCAAAATCCTAATTTAATAATCGCTGGGTATAACGATGGCTATTTTTGGGATGATGAGGAAGCTGTTGTTAATAAAATACGTGAATCAGGTGCAAAGTTATTATTTGTAGCAATTACCTCACCCAAAAAAGAAAACTTTATCAATAAGTGGCAAGACAAATTAGGTGTTGATTTTGTTATGGGCGTAGGAGGTACATTTGATGTAGTAGCTGGAAAAGTTAATCGTGCACCACGGTGGATGCAAAACGCAGGCTTAGAATGGTTTTATAGAGTTATGCAAGAACCTGGCAGAATGTGGAAGCGTTACTTAATTACAAACTCTAAATTTGCATATTTACTACTTAAAGATAAATCAAAATAATAAGTATATGAATGATTAAATCCTTAGAGTACTTCAGAGCTATAGTTGTGTTTTTATAGTTGCAGGCAACATTTAATATTG
Organism: Pseudoalteromonas sp. GW168-MNA-CIBAN-0100; assembly: GCF_040309225.1. NCBI lineage: Bacteria > Pseudomonadati > Pseudomonadota > Gammaproteobacteria > Alteromonadales > Pseudoalteromonadaceae > Pseudoalteromonas > Pseudoalteromonas sp. GW168-MNA-CIBAN-0100. Next base: position 108,819 of record NZ_JBEOOL010000004.1, read on the forward strand.
AAATTATCAAAGCAAATAATTCTTTGCACTAATTATTCAGAGTATTATTTTACTTCAATACTAAAGTGCTATTAATAATGATTGCCTAAAGACATATTAGTATACGCACAAGGATGGTGTTTTATTTTGGATGATTTCAAGTTTTAATTTTAAGTATGATAATTTTTGTAATACTACTTTGTTTGTTAATTGTGGTTATGGTAAAACTTTAAAAGTGTCGTCGCCCTATGATTGGCTTAGTTATGTAAGCTAGGTTTTATAACAATGAATTTATTTTTGCTATTTAAATTTTCTCTTGATACCTCGTACAGTAAATTGCTTCAGTATAAGAGGTTAACTAGAAAGCCCTTGCTCAACTTTATAAACTTAAATTAAACATTTTCTAGTTATTTGGTATTGAAGTTTTACCCTGATTTCTTTGTTTATCATTGCTTTTAGCTTTTTTTGTTGTTTTACATTGTTATTTTAGTAATAAAGTAATCCTTTTGTAGTGTTTTTTGTTTTTTTTGATCTTGTTTGTATATATAATGTCCTGAATTAATAATAGGAATAGTAACCTTAATAAAGGTTACTTTAAATTTGATGCATGATAATGGACTTTTTATTTTCGAGGGAAGAAATGATTAAAACATTAACAAAATTTAAAAAATTAAGCGCAATGATTGCACTTACTTTAGCTAGCTCGCAAACATTAGCAGCAGACTTAGGTGTTGCAAATAACTTTTCTGCATTTGTATTTGACGAGTTTAAGTCTCACGTAGGCCGTGCTGATGGCGCTATTGCTGCTGGCGATATTAATTTAAAAGGTGTTTACAGTGTTGGCTATAACCGCTCATCGAGCCCTAATGAATATTACTTAATCAGCGAAACAGGCATTGAATTTGAGCGCGGTCGCCAGTTTGTTGGTAGCATGCTTGCCGGTGGTGGTATTGACACCCATTGGAGTGTGCGTTGGAGCATGGAGCAAGGTTCAAGCATTAAAAGCCACCAAGATGAATCTGCATTCCCGTTTAGCTTTGATGAGCAAGAAGAATACTATAAAAGTTTAAGCTCAGAACTCAATCAGCTTGACGAAACAGGTACAGCTAAATGGACGTGGGGTGGGCTTTACCTAAAAGGTGATAGTACATCTGAAACTCAAGTATTTAATGTAGATGCTGAGCGATTTGCTAAAGCTCATACTTTTAAAGTTCGTGGTATACCTAAAGGCGCTACTGTTATTTTTAATATAACAGGCGATCAAAATGTAAATGTAAGAAGTAAAAGCTTTGCTAGGTTAAGAAAGCATACTTCTAAAACTGTATTTAATTTTGTTGATGCTCAAAATCTTAATATTAAAGGTAGCCGCTGGGAAGGGGTGATTTTAGCTCCTTATGCTGATATTAAAGCCTCTTTTGGTATCGCAAAAATGCCTGTAATTGGCCAGAGTTTTCGTGGTTCGATGGCATTATTAGGTGGTGAGTTTAAAGGGAACCTACCATCTGTTGCTGAACCAATTGCTCCATTTGCAATGGAACCAAAATGGCAATGGAATTCTAGTGACTTTATGCCGCAATACAATCAAGTAATGAGCACTCCAGTTATTGTTCAGCTAAATGATGATAACAATGACGGTGTTATCAATAATAGTGATGTGGCTGATATAGTCGTTGTTACCTTTAAAAATGGAGATTACTCACACGGAGTTGTAAGAGCGCTGAGCGGTATTAATGGCACTGAGTTATGGGATTACTCTCAAGGTGCGATTATGGCTGATGCGGCATTCTCGGTGGGGGCGGCTGACTTCGACAATGATGGTATAGTTGAAATTATTGCTACGAGTAGGTTTGAAGATTTTGTATCTGTGATTGATAATACTGGAGTAGCAAAAAAACAAATAGGCAAGATCAATTCTGGCTGGAGAACCACCAGTGATATAGCTATAGCAGACATTAATAACGATGGTTCTTTAGAGTTTACGCTTGGAGATGCTGTTTATAATTATGATACTGGCTCGTTATTCAATTTTAATAGGTCACCAACATCTACTATTTTTGATTCAAACAATGATGGTATCCAGGAAGTATTTACCAATGGTAAGTTACTAGATGAAAATGGCGCTGTTCTTTGGTCATATAAGGGTGAAAATGACGTATGGTTCTCATCTGTCGCCGATATCGATGATGATAAAAAGCCTGAGATTATATTGTCAATTCCTTCTGGTACTTTATCACAAGAAAAAAGTCGAGTAGTAGTACTTGAACATAATGGCAACGTTAAATGGGAAGTTAATACTGAGGTTAACTCAGGTGGTGGTGCACAAGCCATATCAAACTTTTTAGGTTCAACTCGTATGGGCATTGTAAACGCGGGTTACACAGCTGTTACTATGTACGATAAAGATGGGCAGTTAGTGTGGTCTGTGGCTAACGATGACGAGTGGAGTGGTAAAATAGGCGTAAGCGCTTATGACTTTAATGGCGATGGTATTGATGAAGTAATAGTTCAAGATCATCTTACTGTTAGAGTGCTTAATGGTGTTAATGGTGAAGTTTTATCAACCGTTGATAATTCAACGGCATCACTTTGGGAATATCCAATAGTAGTAGATTTAGAAGGCGATAATAACGCTGAGTTAGTTGTTGTTTCTAATAACTATGATTCTCGCTGGTTAATTAACAACGGTGTAACTGTATATGGCGCTGCTGATAGTAGTAAACCATGGAAAAATGCGACTAGAATATGGAATCAGCATTCTTACCATCAAACTAATATATCTCAAGATGGTCAAATTCCTAAAGTCGAAAAACCTAGTTGGTTAAATAATAATACATATCGCTCAAGTACAATTAAGTAAATATTTACTTTTTATTTAAAAAGCCAATTAAGTTTTTAATTGGCTTTTTTTATTGTTTATATTATTAACATTTTGTATTTCAAAAATAAGTAGGATTTACGTTTGTCGAAATTAAAAGCAGATCCAGCTATACGCAGTTTACTAAATCGTATGCCTAGTAATGTGCAAAAGAGCTTTACTGAAGAGCAGCTAGCTCATTTAAAAGTGGCTATAGGTGCAAGGCAGTGGGGTAAGCATGCTGTGGATTGCAGAGGTGTAATTAAATTTTTAAAATACAGATACTATTTTGTTTTACTGGCTGGTCGTAACAGAAGAGAACTTAGTAAAAAAGAGCAAAAAATAGCAGCTATATCGCAGGCAATCACTATATCTATGTTTAGTTTTTTTGTTATTACAATTTTGCTGCTTATTATTTATTTAGTTAAGTCGGCTTTAGGTATTGATATATTTAGTAATTACTCTTTTGGGGTATGGGCTTGGTTTAAAGATTTGTTTAAATAAAAATAAGATGCTTCTGTTTGGAGGTGGTTTATAAATGTTTATGTAAGTTTATATTTGTTTTGTTTTGTGTAAGTTCCTCGCTACTTAAAGACATTTTACATAATATTACTATATATAAAGTCATCCTTAATGTTGAATACTTTAGTATGATACTGTAACATTTGCCGCACAGTTTTGTGGAGCTTATTTCACTTTTAAGATATCTATAGGGATACATAGTATGACATCTTCAAGGACGTTTAAGCCTAATGGCTCGTCTGATGCGAATTTTTATCGATTATTCGATATTTTTGCATTGTTTTTAGCCTTTCAGTGCTCGGCTTTGTTCTATAGCTTTGAGCTCACTCCTATTTATATGGTTTCGGTTTTAACCGTTGCTTTAAGCTTTTTATACTGTGCTGAAATATTCTCCGCTTATCGCTCTTGGCGTGCTGGTAAATTTAGAACTATGGTGCTTTGTGCTTGGGGCTCCTTATTTGCTGCATTTTCTGTTTTATTAGTTATATCGTTTGCATTTAAGTTTACTGAGTCGCTTTCGCGTATTGGTCTGGGTTTGTGGTTTTTGTTAAGCGTAACTTTTTTATATGCTTGGCGCCTTGCTGCATACTTATTTAAAAGAAGTAGACGTAAACTAGGGTTAAATTTACGCAATGTTGCCATTGTTGGGGCTACCGAGTCAGCAGTACATTTATATAACGAGATTACTAAAAATGACGAACTTGGCTTTAAGTTTTTAGGTTTTTATGATGACAGGCAACCAGAGCGACTTTTTGAAAACTCAACAAAACACGATGTTGCAGGACGAATTCAAAATGCAGTAGATGCAGCCCGTGATGGTGAAATTAGCGTTTTATATATTGCTTTACCTATGAAAGCTGATAAGCGTATAGCTGATATTTTGCGTCAACTGGGTGATACAACGGTTGATGTGCATATAATTCCTGACTTTTTAATATCTAACTTAATACATGCTCGTATTGAGCATGTGGGGGATGTTGACACATTAAGTGTGTTTGAATCACCGTTTATAGGTGCTCGTGAATTTATAAAGCGTACTGAAGATATAATTGTTGCCTCTATTATTTTAATGCTGATTTCTCCAGTACTTGTTGCAATTGCGTTTGCTGTTAAATTCACCTCAAAAGGCCCTGTGATTTTTAAGCAAGACCGGTACGGGCTTGATGGACGTAAAATTAAAGTATGGAAGTTTCGTTCAATGAGTGTTACAGAAAACAGTGCAGTGGTAACGCAAGCCACAAAAAATGATGTGCGTATTACACCTTTAGGTGGCTTTTTACGCCGCACAAGCCTTGACGAGTTACCGCAATTTATAAATGTTTTAAAAGGCGATATGTCGATAGTTGGGCCAAGGCCTCATGCGGTTGCCCATAATGAGGAATACCGTAAAAAAGTAGAGTTTTATATGTTTAGACATAAAGCAAAGCCAGGTATAACAGGCTGGGCTCAAATTAACGGATGGCGCGGCGAAACTGATACGCTGAACAAAATGGAAAAACGTGTTGAATTTGACTTACATTATATTAAGCACTGGTCGTTATGGTTTGATATAAAAATTATTTTTATGACAATTTTTAAAGGATTTAAGAATGCGAATGCATACTAAAACACTTGCACCTATATTTGCTTTGTTAAGTGTAGGGGTCGCAGCACCTGCGGCTGCTAATTTAAAACCAGGTAGTTTTATAACTAAAGATGGCGCCGAAATCACGCCAACGTTACAAACGGGTATAAGCAGTAATAATAACTTTTTTAGCACTCCAACGGATGAAGAGTCGCGTACAATTTGGACCATTACCCCTAATATAAAGGCAGCTATTGAAGACGGCCCCGATAGTTACAACCTTGATTTAAGCACAAGTAGCTCTTTGCATAATAAGGAGAGCGTTGATAATTTTACCCAAGTAAATATTGGTGTTGGTGTACATAAAGAGTTTACCAGCCAGCATCGCCTAGATGTTAATGGTAAAGCCGACTGGCTTTATGAGCCGCGTGGCAGTGGTTTAACTGAGGGCCTTGGGGATGCAGTAAATGAGCTTGTAAAATACCAGCAGCAAAATATTACAGCACGCTATGAATATGGTGCGCAAAGCTCAAAAGCACAAGTTGCTTTAAACGCGGGTTTTTATAGTAAAAAATATCAAAATTTTAGAGCCGTGTCACAGTTTCGTGATTATGATAAATCGTTAGTTGGTATTACCGGTTATTACAATACTCAAGCTGCCACACGTACATTTTTAGAAGTTAAGCAAGAAAATTACCGTTACGATTTTTTAGCAAGTAGCGGCATATCACGTGACTCAGACGACGTAAAGGTGCTGCTTGGTATGGAGTGGGAAGCAACCGCGCTTACCTCAGGCTCATTTAAATTGGGTTATCAAAATAAAGATTTTAGTGCCAATGAACGTGAGAGTTTTAGCGGTTTAAGTTGGGAAGCTGGGGTTAACTGGCAGCCACTTAGTTATTCTACAGTGCAATTAACAACAAGTCGCTCAGCTAAAGATCCGCTAGTACAAGGCGATTATATTAAAGAAAGTTTTTACGGTATTAATTGGACACATAGCTGGAGCGATTATTTAAGTTCGCTTGTAGGAGTTACTTATATTGACGAGCAATACACAGGTGATATTGGCCGAAAAGATAAAACTAAAAGTGCACGCTTAGGTTTAAATTATATTGCGAGTAGATTTGGTATGGTTTCTACTTATGTCGATTTTATTGATAAAAATTCTACACAAAATGCAATTGAGTTCGATCGAGTAGTTGTAGGTGTTAATTTTACGTTTGCTTTAAAGGCTAACTAATGAAGTTTATTTTTAGTTTAACACTACTAATATTTAGTAGTGTTAGCTTTGCGCAAACAGCGCAAAGTTATGTAATTGGTGCTGGTGATAAGGTAGAAATAAAAGTATTTGGCCAACCCGATTTAGAGGTTACTGCACTTTTAGGTAATAGTGGGGAAGTTAATTATCCTTTTTTAGGTAAAGTTAAATTAGCTGGTCTTAACACTTCTGAAGTTGAACAAGTTATAACACAAGGTTTAAAACCTGATTATTTAGTAAATCCAAATATATATGTGCAGGTAATTGAATACCGACCTTTTTATATTCATGGTGAAGTTAAAGAGCCAGGCGCTTATCCTTATCAACCCGCAATGACAGTTAATCAAGCGATTGCGCTTGCCGGTGGTTTAACTGAGCGCGCCTCTATTGATAAAATATACATATTTAAAGAGCAAACTAAACAGCAGCAACAAAAAGGTAGTTTAAATAGCCAAATTGCAGCGGGCGATACCATAAAAATTGAACAACGGTTGTTTTAAGCAGTTTACAGGGCAGTATTTAATGAACCAAACAAATGAAAACCTAAGTAATAATGAAGAAATTATTGATTTAGGATCTTACCTTAATGTAATTAAACTCGCTAAATGGCGTATTTTAGGGTTTGCTATTGTAGTTACTTTGTTAACTATTATGGTGGCTTTGACCTTAGTGCCAAAATACATTGCAACTGCTACTTTACTTATAGAAGCTGAGCAAACTAAGGCAGTAAGCTTTGAAGAGATATACGGTCTTGATTCGACAAAAAAAGAATATTATCTGACGCAGTTTGAGGTGATTAAATCGGACAGTATTGCCCGCGAAGTAATCACTAAGCTTAATTTAAAAGCGCATACAGACTTTATAGCTAAGCCGTCTGCGTTGGGTGAACTTAAAACAGCGATAAAAGAGCAACTCCCTTTTTTAAATAAAAAGGAAGAAACGGTATATGATGCACAAGAACAAGCAGAACGAGAAATGCTTGGTTTATTAGCTGTATTTAAGTCACGTCTTTCAGTCTCGCCTATTATTAAAACTCAACTCGTTAGAGTTAGCTTTGAATCGAGCGATCCTAAACTAGCAGCGCTTGTAGCGAATACCGTTGGTGAAGTTTATATAGATAGCCAAATGCGTGCAAAAATGGGGATTACTCAACAAGCCTCTAACTGGTTAAATACGCGTTTATCGCAATTACGAATTCAACTCGATGACTCAGAAGTGCGCTTACAAAACTACAGAGAGAAGCAAAAACTAGTTGATATTGAAGGTATAGCTGGGCTCGCCACACAAGAGCTTGAGCAAATATCACAACAGTTAATTGTAGCGCGCAATGAAAAAAATAATCTTGAGAGTATAAATCGCGTAATAACTGAGTACGGCAATAATAACTTGGAGTTATTAGGGAGTATGCCTGAAATTACATCCCACAAAGTAATACAGGACGTAAAGCGCGAAGTTATATTAGTAGAGCGTAAACTCAGTGATTTAGGCGAAGTGTACGGCCCTAAACATCCGCGTATGATCTCAGCTAAAGCAGAGTTAGCAACGGTAAAAAATAATTTAAACAAACAAATTAAAGGCCTTATTACGGGTATTGAAAAAGAGCTAAACCGGATAACACGTACCGTTAGCGCGCTTGAACGTGATTTAGTTAAAATTCGTGCCGAATATCAAGATATTACCCGCAAAGAAACTCAATACAACCAATTAAAACGTGAAGTAGAAACAAATCGCAGTATATTTAACACGTTTTTATCTCGCTCAAAAGAAACAGAAGTAACGAGTGATTTTAGCTCTGCTGCTGCACGTTTTACTGATAGAGCTTATGCCCCAAATGATCCAGCAAAACCAAATAAAAAATTAATTGTTATTTTAGCTTTTGTGGCAAGTTTTGGTTTTGCAGTAGTCATGAGCTTTATATTTGACGCGCTTAACGATACCGTTAAAACTAAAAGTGATGTCGAAAGTAAGTTAGCACAGCGTATGCTTGGGCTTTTACCGCATGTACAAACACCCAAAAATAGCGTGTTTCCGATACATGCTTATCTGGATGATAACTATAGGCGTTTTGCAGAGTCGGTACGAACGTTCAGAACTAGTTTGCTATTAACTCAGTTAGAGCGCGATCATAAAGTAATAGCCGTAACATCAAGTGCTCCGGGTGAGGGTAAAACAACGACCTCAGCTAATTTAGCTATGTCGCTTGCTCAAATGGGTAAAGTATTGCTAATTGACGCCGATTTGCGCAAACCAAGTATAGCTAAGCGCTTCGATATACCGGTATTTCATCCGGGGTTAAGTAATTTAATCGTAGGTACTGAGCAGTTAAGTGAGTGTGTTCATGTAGATGGGCAGTCGGGTGTTGCTATTATGCCAAGCGGGCAGATCCCAGGTAATCCATTAGAGCTTTTATCTAACACGCGCTTTAGTGAAGTACTCGATATATTAAAAACTAAGTATGACCATATAATTATAGATACACCACCAACACAGGCTGTGAGTGACGCTTTAGTTATTGCACAGAGTGTAGACTCGGTAATTTATGTTGTTAAGTCGGATATTACACGAATTAAACCGATTAAAGCGGGTATTGAACGTCTGTTTGAATCTAAAGCTCATGTTGCAGGTATTGTGCTTAACCAAGTAGATATGAGTAAAAGTAAAGACGAGCATAGCCATGGTTATTACGACTATTATGATTACTCGCAAAAACCTGAACAACCTAATGCATAGTTAAATGCAAATCTATGATTGATATTCATTCTCATATTTTGCCAGGAATAGATGATGGCGCTAAAGATTTAAGTGATTCTTTAGCGCTATTGAATATTGCACAAAATGATGGAATAACCCATATGGTTGCCACGCCACATATACATATTGGGCGATTTAATAACTCGGCCTCGCAATTGTATAGCGAACTTGCTAATTTAAAAGCACAGGCATTAGTAAATAATATTGGTATTAAACTAGCTGTGGCCGCTGAAGTTAGGCTTGATGTAGAGCTAATGAGTTTAGTGCTTAGTAATAAACTCCCGTTTATTGGTACACTTAATTCAGTAAATTATTTATTATTAGAACTCCCGCACTCGCATGTACCGCAAGGTTACGATAAGTTTATAAATTGGCTAGCTAAACAAAATATAAAGGTGATTATTCCTCACCCTGAGCGTAATCGCGATATTCAAGCAAATCCTTTTTATATTGAGCGTTTAAAGCAATTAGGATGTGAGTTTCAATTAACGGCTTCAAGCATTGAAGGTGCATGGGGCGAAACTGCAAAAAATATTAGTATAGATATGCTAGAAAAGGGTTTAGTAACTTATGTTGCATCTGATGCTCATTCAGTTAAGCGTAGGCCTCCTATTTTAAGTAAAGCTAAAAAAATAGTCGAGGAGTTGATAGGTCAAAATGATGCACATCATTTGTTTTTTACTAATCCTAAGCGTTTAACTGAGTCGTTGTTTAATGAGTAATTTAAATACAAACCGCCTCACACAAATTGCTATACTTGCAGTTATTACATTAGCTATAGGTTATCAAAGCTTACAAAGTATGCGTGCAAATACATGGTATTTTAATGCACTCAATATTTTAAAGCAGCCTGAAAGGACAATTACTCCTGAAGAGCTAGAGCTTGTAGATAGGGCAATTACATTTGCAACAAGCCAGGACCCTTCACAGCCACATTACTGGCAACTTAGTGCATATATAAAAATGCTAAACCTAGCTGTGAATAGCGAGCAAAATAACAATAAGCTTTTGGTTTATCAACAAGCAGAGAAAGATCTATTAAAGTCATTAGGGTTAAGGCAAACATGGTCAGAAACGTGGATTGCACTAGCACAAGTAGTTAGTTATCAAGAAGGGCCTACAGAACGAGTATATGAGTATATTCAGCAGGCTAAAAAATTTGGGCCGTACAAGTTTGATGTGCAGCTTGGTATTATTCAAATAGCTCTAATGAACTGGCAGAAACTATCTCCAAAGTATAAAGCATTGTATGTTGCTGAACTAAATTTAGCCGTTAAATATGGTTATAAATTTTATCAAGTTTTTGATGTGGCTAAGCAAGTTGATGCTTTGCCAATTCTTTGTTTATCTTTACAATTTGGTAAGGCGTTTGAAAAAGTAAGAAGTAGTACTGTTTACAGAAGAAACTGCAAATAAAAACGCCCAAAGGCTTGTAAAAACCTCTGGGCTATAAAGTGACTCTAAATTGAGCCTAGCGTTAACTAAAAACTTTCTGGTTCGTTAGGGAGAAGAAGAAAGTACTTAAAACTATAGTAAAGCTACTCAATAAAGCATAACTAATTTTGCCACCTAGTTACATTTGATAACAAAGGATTAGATTAATTATGCGTAATTTGTACTTTAGTTTAACCCCAGCTTATTAACTGCGTATTTTGCACTAGATCGCGTGGTAGTGAGTTTTTGATCTTATTTTTTTGCCATTTACCCAGCCCGATAGGGCAACCACACAGCGTTAAAACTACTTCACCTATTGTTTGAGTTGCTTCAGCTAAGCGTATATCTTTACCTTGAAAATAATCATTGGCTTGCTCGTTATTTAGCGCGTAAATATTCGTTTTGCACTTGTTACCAAACACTGTAGCAAATTCGTGCGTTAGTCTTACGCCGTTTTTATGGATGATGCCAATTTGAATACCTAAACGTGCGTACTTAATTTTATTTTGCACGGCTTCAAACCCTTGTGGAAATAACCACAGTTCTTTATCACGCTGCATTAAATTACCTGGCAAGGTGGTTATCCCAAAATGTTTTTTAAGCGATTGCATAAACGCGGCACTTTGCTTTTTATCAAACTCGTTGAACGGAAACGCGCCTTTTTTAACAGTTTGATTTGAGTTATCGCAACTTGCGTACTTTTTAAATTTAGCAATAAAAAAGCCTTCGCTATCGAATGTTTGCGGCCATACATGTAAATAGCCTTCACTTGTTGTTGCTTTACTTGCACCTTCAAATAAATCACTGAGTGACTCAGGCGCTATATAGTCGCTAAATTCACTGAGTAAATAATCGCACACATGTTGGTTTTCGAGTGGGGTAAGTGTGCAGGTTGAATACACTAATGTGCCACCTGGTTTTAATGCATAAAAAGCGCTTTTAATTAAGTCTTTTTGTACTTGGGCTATTTTGATATTTGATTCTATTGACCAATTTTTTAGTGCGTCGGCGTCTTTACGTACTGTGCCTTCGCCAGAGCATGGCGCGTCTAGGAGTATGCTATCAAAGCATTCAAACATGTAGTTGCCAAATATAACGCCATCAAAGTGCGAAAGTGCACAGTTACCAACCCCCATGCGTTTTAATGTAGCGCTGAGTACCTTTAAACGAGATGACGAAAGCTCGTTTGCAACAAGCACGCCTTGGTTATCCATAAGAGCTGCTAGCTGCGATGTTTTAGAACCTGGCGCTGATGCCATATCAAGCACGGTGTTATTTTGCGAGTTAGCGAGTTTAATACTTTGCTTTAATGCGATAGGCGGCAGCATTGAACTTGCTTCTTGTACGTACATCGCACCGCTTAGGTGTAAGTCGGTATTACCAAGGGCTAGGTTTTGCTCTTCATCTTCGGGACGTTCTAACCAAAAACCTTCACTGCACCAAGGTATGGGGGTTAGCAGCCAATTTTTTTCAGTTGCACGTTCTACAAATTTTTCAATGCTAATTTTTAATGTATTAACGCGGATAGATTTTCTGAGGGGCCTACGACACGCATTTAAAAAGTCATCTAAGTTTAGATGCGCTGGTAAATAGGTTTTTACGTCATCAATAAAGTGCTCAGGAATAAAGGTGTTGGCGTTCACGCGTTAGCTCATACTATAAAAATAAAGCGCGATAATAGCATTTATGCGAGGTGTTTTCAGCGCTAAAAAGCGTAACATCTGATTTATTACGCTGTCGACACTTCACTGTTTTAGTCCATTTTAAACCCGTTTTTATGCGACTTTAGGTTAATAGTGTCGACAATAAGCGTGTTTTTTAGCCATTGTGATGTGTTTAAGGGTTGACATGATTTTTTAATAAGCCCATAGTAACCACATTAATTGTCGACAATCTAAAAAATAACTTATGACACACACATTTTTAAACGAAGCGCCTATAACTACCGCATCAGATCAAGTATTTGTAGATATGCGCCGTGAGATTGTTGAAGGCAGTATAGTTCAAGGCAGTAAAATATCAGAGCCTGAGCTTGCCAAACGTTATGGTGTAAGCCGTGCAACGCTTAGAGAGGCGTTAAATCGCCTAGAAAGTTGCTACCTTGTTGAGCGCAAAGCTAACGTAGGTTGCCGAGTAGTTGCCCTTACTGCTGAGCGTTTGATTGAAGTTTATCAAGTTCGTAGTTCGCTTGAAGGCTTGGCATGTAGACTTGCTGCCGACAATATGGAACCCGAAGAAGTAAAAGGCTTAAAGCAATTACTTAATCAGCACCTACAAACACAACGTGTTAAAGAGGGCGAATCTTATTATCAAGAAGCCGGCGATTTAGATTTTCATTACCGTATTATTCAAGGCAGTAAAAACGCGCATTTAATTCATTTACTGTGTAATGAGCTCTATCAATTAATACGGATGTACCGTGTGCAAATGGGCATGGTAGGGCCGCGTGTATCAAAAGCGTTTGATGAGCATTTAGCGATTATTAACGCCATTGAAAACCACGATGGCGAGCTGGCCGAAATGCTTATGAAGCGCCATATAAGCGCATCGCAAGCAAATATCCAAACCAAATTTGATTTATTAGCTAAGCAAAAAGCATAAGCTGTTAAAAGTTAAAAGTTAAAAGTTAAAAGTTAAAAGTTAAAAGCTAGCAAAAGCAGTTAAACAGTCATAATTACAGATTAAAACTATAAGTTACTCCACGTAGCAACCGTTCAAAGTGAGGATAAAGTAATGTCAGCAGGATTAAAATTTAAACACGCTATTGCCAATAACCGCCCGCTACAAGTGGTAGGTACTATTAACGCATACACCGCGATGATGGCTGAAAAAATGGGCCACCAAGCTATTTACCTATCAGGTGCCGGTGTTGCAAACGCCTCGTTTGGTATGCCTGACTTAGGTATGACAAGCCTTGATAACGTGCTTGAAGATATTCGTCGTATTACGGGTGCGAGCGATTTACCACTACTTGTTGATGCCGATACCGGTTGGGGTGGGGCATTTAATATTGCACGCACAGTAAAAGAAATGACTAAAGCGGGTGCAGCTGGTTTTCATATAGAAGATCAAGTAGCCCAAAAGCGCTGTGGCCATCGTCCTAATAAAGAAATTGTAAGCCAAGGTGAAATGGTTGACCGCATTAAATCGGCGGTTGATGCAAAAACCGACAGCGATTTTTATATTATGGCCCGTACCGATGCATTTCAAAAAGAAGGTTTAAATGCTGCTATTGACCGTGCAGCTGCCTGTGTTGAAGCCGGTGCTGACGCTATTTTTGCAGAAGCCGTACACGACCTTGCTGATTACCAAGCATTTGCAAAAGCGATTAACGTTCCAATTTTGGCAAACATTACTGAGTTTGGCCAAACACCTATTTACACTAAAGAGCAGTTAAGCGATGTAGGCGTTGAAATGGTGCTTTACCCACTAAGTGCATTTAGAGCCATGAACAAAGCAGCATTAAACGTGTATTCAGCAATTTTAAATGAAGGCTCACAACAAAGCCAAATTGAAAATATGCAAACGCGTTCTGAGCTTTACGACTTTTTAGATTACCACACGTACGAGAACACACTCGACACCCTTTTTTCATCAAAATCTGACAAATAAAAACTATTAAAATAAATCACACACAAATTTAAGATAGGAGAAGATCATGGTAGATAAAGCATTAGGCGGCGCAGGTTTACGCGGACAAGTGGCTGGTCAAACAGCATTGTGTACTGTTGGACAAAGTGGTTCTGGTTTAACGTATTGTGGTTACGATATTAGCGAACTTGCCGAAAAAGCGCAGTTTGAAGAAGTGTCTTTTTTACTTTCACGCGGTGAGTTACCAATAACTAGCGAATTGGCTGAATATAAAGCTAAACTTAAAAGCTTACGCGGCTTACCAGATGCACTTAAAACTGTGCTTGAAAATATTCCTAAAGATGCGCATCCAATGGATGTAATGCGCACGGGCTGTTCAATGTTGGGTAACCTTGAGATGGAGTTTGATTTTAACCAAGCCAATGATGCAATCGACCGTATGGTTGCTGTGTTCCCAAGTATTATTTGTTACTGGTACCGCTTTACACATGATGGCGTACGCATTGAAACACAAACAGATGACGACTCTGTTGGCGCACATTTTTTAACACTGTTACATGACAAAGCACCTAGCGAGTTATTTGCACAAGTGATGAATGTATCACTAATTTTATACGCAGAGCATGAGTTTAATGCTTCTACATTTGCGGGTCGTGTGTGTGCATCAACGCTTTCTGATATTCACTCTTGTGTAACAGGTGCGATTGGCACGCTGCGTGGTCCATTACATGGTGGTGCTAACGAAGCCGCTATGGATATGATTCAAGGTTTTACAAGTGCTGAGCATGCTGAGCAAGAAGTAATGGGTATGCTTGAACGTAAAGATAAAATTATGGGCTTTGGCCATGCTATTTATCGCGAATCTGATCCACGCAATGTAATTATTAAAAAATGGTCTGAAAAACTAGCGGCAGAGGTAGGCGATACCGTGCTTTACCCTGTGTCTGTTCGTTGTGAAGAGATTATGTGGCGCGAGAAAAAGCTGTTTTGTAATGCCGATTTTTTCCATGCATCTGCTTATCATTTTATGGATATTCCGACTAAATTATTTACGCCAATATTTGTAATGAGCCGTGTTACTGGTTGGACTGCGCATGTAAAAGAGCAACGCGCTAACAACCGTATTATCCGCCCAAGTGCCGATTACACAGGCCCTGATGCACGTAGTTACACACCAATAGAGTCACGTTAAAAAATGAGTGAGCACGCATGTGCTCACTTTTTTTATTGCACATAGCCACTAGCGAGCAGTTTTTCTCAAACTTTTCATTAAACACGCTAGCTGTGAGCAAACACCGTCACCAAATTAGCGAACCCTTACCATGACCATAATTAATAATACCCAATACCGAAAACCTCTACCGGGCTCAAATGTCGACTATTACGATACCCAAGAAGCCGTAGATGCAATTAAGCCAGGTGCATACGCCACGCTACCTTATTCATCACGTGTATTTGCCGAAAACCTAGTACGCCGATGCGACCCTGCCATGTTAACCGATGCACTTAATCAGCTAATTGAGCGCAAGCAAGATTTAGATTTCCCGTGGTATCCGGCGCGCGTAGTATGCCACGATATTTTAGGCCAAACAGCGCTTGTTGATTTAGCCGGTTTGCGTGATGCAATTGCAGCCAAAGGCGGTGACCCGGCAAAAGTGAATCCTGTGGTACCCACGCAGTTAATAGTGGATCATTCGTTAGCGGTAGAGCATGCCGGTTTTGATCCTGACGCATTTGAAAAAAACCGCGCGATTGAAGACAGACGAAATGATGACCGTTTTCACTTTATAAACTGGACAAAAACTGCGTTTAAAAATATTGACGTTATTCCACCGGGTAATGGCATTATGCATCAAATTAACCTTGAAAAAATGTCGCCGGTTATTCAAAACCGAGATGGCATTGCATTCCCAGATACCTTAGTTGGTACCGACAGCCACACGCCACATGTTGATGCGCTGGGCGTTATTGCTGTGGGCGTAGGTGGGCTTGAAGCTGAAAGCGTGATGCTTGGTCGTGCTTCTTATATTCGCTTGCCCGATATTGTCGGTGTTGAGCTAACAGGCAAGCGCCAACCCGGTATTACCGCAACCGATATTGTGTTGGCTATTACTGAATTTTTACGTGAGCAACGTGTTGTATCTACTTATTTAGAGTTTTACGGTGAAGGTGCCGATGCGCTTACACTTGGCGACAGAGCAACCATTTCAAACATGACACCTGAATTTGGCGCAACTGCAGCCATGTTTTATATCGATGATAAAACAATAGATTACTTGCGTTTAACAGGTCGCGAAGAAGAACAAATTGCCCTTGTAGAAAACTACGCAAAAACAGCAGGCCTTTGGAGCGATAGCTTAAAAACCGCAAAATATGAGCGTGTGCTTAAGTTTGATTTATCAAGCGTGGGGCGCAATATAGCGGGTCCATCGAATCCACACCGCCGTGTATCGACAAGCGATTTAGCTAAAGAAGGTATTTCGGGCGTTGTTGAAAATGAAGAAGGCTTAATGCCAGACGGCGCGTGTATTATTGCCGCTATTACTAGCTGTACTAATACGAGTAATCCACGCAATGTAATTGCCGCTGCACTACTTGCCCGTAACGCAAATGCTAAGGGTTTAATGCGTAAACCTTGGGTTAAAACTTCATTAGCACCAGGCTCAAAAGCGGTGCAATCATACCTTGAAGATGCAAACTTACTAACAGAGCTTGAGCAACTTGGCTTTGGTATTGTTGGTTTTGCGTGTACAACGTGTAACGGTATGAGCGGTGCCCTTGACCCTGTTATTCAAAAAGAAGTAATAGAACGCGATTTATATACTACAGCGGTGCTTTCGGGCAATCGTAACTTTGATGGGCGTATTCACCCTTATGCTAAGCAAGCATTTTTAGCGTCACCTCCTTTGGTTGTTGCTTACGCCATTGCGGGTACTATTCGCTTTGATATTGAAAAAGGGATACTAGGGCAAGATCAACAAGGCAACGATATTACGCTTAAAGATTTATGGCCATCAGATGAAGAGATTGATGCAGTAATTAAGCAAAGTGTTAAGCCGGAGCAATTTAGAAAAGTATACGAGCCGATGTTTAATTTAACCGTAGATTACGGAGAAGATAACGACCCACTTTACGACTGGCGCCCAGAAAGTACGTATATTCGTCGCCCTCCTTATTGGGAAGGTGGGCTTGCGGGTGAGCGTACAATGAGTGGTATGCGTGCGCTTGCTTTACTTGGCGATAACATTACAACCGATCATTTATCGCCATCAAACGCAATTATGGCAAGTAGTGCTGCTGGTGAATACCTGACCAAAATGAACGTCCCAGAGGAAGACTACAACTCGTACGCAACGCACCGGGGCGATCATTTAACAGCGCAGCGTGCAACATTTGCAAACCCTAAACTACTTAATGAAATGGTACTTGATGAAAACGGCGAAGTTAAGCAAGGCTCCTACGCACGCTTAGAGCCACAAGGTACTAATACTCGTATGTGGGAAGTAATCGAAGCCTACATGGAGCGTAAACAACCGCTTATTATTGTAGCCGGTGCCGATTACGGGCAAGGTTCGTCGCGCGATTGGGCCGCAAAAGGCGTAAGACTTGCAGGCGTTGAAGTAATAGCAGCTGAAGGTTTTGAGCGTATTCACCGTACTAACCTAATTGGTATGGGGGTTTTACCGCTTGAGTTTAAAGCAGGCACAACGCGTAAAACTCTAGAGCTGGATGGCAGCGAAACGTACGATGTATCAGGCGAGTTAAAACCAGGTACCACCGTTAATTTAAGTATTACCCGTAAAGACGGTGAAGTACTCACTGTGCCTATGAAGTGCCGTATCGATACCCAAGAAGAGCTTTCTATTTACGAGGCTGGTGGTGTGCTACAACGCTTTGCACAAGACTTTTTAGAAGCAACACAATCTGCATAAGGGCAAGCATTATGTTTAAACCGCAAATTAAAGTGCCTGCAACCTATATGCGTGGCGGCACCAGTAAAGGTGTATTTTTTAATTTAACTGACTTGCCAAAGCCTGCTCAAGTAGCAGGCGAGGCGCGCGATAATTTATTACTGCGCGTTATTGGCAGCCCCGATCCGTATGCTAAGCAAACGGATGGCATGGGCGGTGCTACATCAAGTACCAGTAAAACCGTAATCTTAAGTAAAAGTGAGCAAACTGACCACGATGTTGATTACTTGTTTGGTCAAGTGGCGATAGATAAACCTTTTGTAGATTGGAGCGGTAACTGCGGCAACTTAACCTCAGCAGTGGGTGCTTTTGCCATTAGTAATGGTTTGGTCGATAAAAGCAGAGTGCCCGATAACGGTGTTGCTATTGTGCGTGTGTGGCAGGCTAATATAAAAAAAAGCATATTAGTGCATGTCCCTATGACAAATGGCGAAGTTCAAGAAACCGGCGACTTTGATCTCGATGGTGTTACTTTTGCTGCAGCTGAAGTAAAACTTGAATTTATGGACCCCGCTGATGGCGATGGCGCGTTATTTCCAACAGGTAATGTAGCTGATGATTTAGAAGTACCGGGTGTTGGTACTCTAAAAGCCACGATGATAAATGCAGGTATTCCTACCATATTTATTAACGCCACTGATATTGGTTATACCGGCACAGAGCTGCAAGACGATATAAATAACGATGTTGCAGCGCTTGAAAAGCTTGAAACCATTCGTGCTTACGGCGCTGTTAAAATGGGCTTAATCACTAATATTAGTGAAGCGCAAGCTCGGCAACATACGCCTAAAGTTGCGTTTGTTGCATCACCTTTAGATTACAAAGCATCTAGCGGTAAAATTATTGAAGCTGCAAATATCAACTTGTTAGTACGCGCTATGTCGATGGGTAAACTGCACCATGCCATGATGGGTACAGCTGCGGTTGCTATTGGCACGGCCGCAGCAATTGAAGGCACACTCGTAAATATAGCCGCTGGTGGCGGCGCATTAAGTGAAGTTAACTTTGGTCATCCGTCGGGCACGCTAAAAGTAGGTGCAGAGGCTAAAAGTAGTGAAGGTAATTGGCTAGTTACCAAAGCAAGTATGAGTCGAAGTGCACGGGTATTAATGGAAGGGGTTGTAAGAGTCCCTCAGTAATTACTAAACATTTACTTTAGTTGAGTAAACAAGTTTTATAAACGTTTGCTTAGCTAAAGTACATTCAACTAACCCTCCATATAAACAATCCTTTTTTATTAATTTTTCGAATTATCCTCTTTTTTAGCTCTCATCCATCGCATTTACTTGAAGAATATAATTAACAAACTAAATTGTATGTAATATTCATTTAATAAAGTGAATATATCGTATCAATATGTGCTGGTTCTTTATGAGTGTCTATAGGTTGTTGAATAATAGAGATGCTGATAAAGAAGTAGCTCATAGAATAAAGATAAATACTTCTATAAAACGTATAAATATGTAGCATAACTATATAGCTTAATGGTATTTTTAATGTTCTGGTAACAAAGGTTATGATTGTGTACTTTTTTAATGCTTTTCAAACATAAAAGCTTACACAAGCCACTATCAACTAAACTAATTTCTGATACTCATTCCAGGCTATCAAGGAGAAATAAATGGTAAAGCGTACGATCAAATTTACACCTATTGCAGCTTCAGTTGCACTTACATTAGGCTTAACAGCATGTGGTTCGGACAATGACAGAAACATTCCTGTTACACCTGTAGAATCTTTTACTGCAACAGGTGATGCACAGTTCAACATTGAAGTAACAGGTAAAGCTGTTAAAGGTTCAATGAAAAGTGCAGTAGTAACTGTAATGACTTTAGATGCATCTGGTCAAAGCGTTCCTGTTGCGTTTCGCTCAGCTGCTTCAGCAGAAGCAGAGTCTTTTTCTGAAGAAGCACTATCACAAAGTGCTGCTGATGCTGCAGTAGAAGCAAGTAAAATTGCTGCTAACCCTGAAGTATTAACTGATGAAAGCGGCCGTTACAGCATCTACTTAGATGATGACTTTACTGGACCAGTTTACATTACTGTTAAAACGTCTGCAGAAGGCGATGATAGCTTTTTACGTTGTGATGCTTACGTAGGTTGTGGCGATTACGATGTAGCGCCAGAAGAAGATGACGTAAATGATGGCGATACTGCGATTGAGTTTGGCGAATGGTACAAAACTGACCTAGAGCTTTCAGTTGTTAAATTTATTCCAGCTGTTGAAGCAGATACATCTGGTGCAAGCGGTGCTGCTGGCGGTCCTAATGTTGCAGGTTTTTATAAAGCTAATGTTACTTTCTTAACATCGTTAGTGGCGGCTCTTCTTCTTGACTCAGGTTCAAGTGTAGATGAAGACGCAATTGCTAAAGCAAGCTTAGATACTGTTGTACAAGTAATGGGTCAAGACGCTGCACTTTTACTTGCAGCTATTATTGGTGATTTATCTAACGGCGGCGCTGTAGATTTAAGTGATGTTGATGGCGAAGAAGAACTTACTGACGGTATTTTAGCAATTGCACAGCTTTCATCTTCAATTCAAGGTTTACCTTCAATTGGTGATGTAATGAGCAGCATTAAAGCTGGTATTAAATCAGGCCAGTTTAAAGGTAATACTGATGCTGGTATTGCTGCAATAGCTACAATGTTACAAACAGCTATTACAAACACTGCAAATATTTTTGTTGCTATAGCAACGGGCGATGAAACTGCAATTGAAGACGCTTTAAAAGCGGCATTCACTGCTAACAACCCTAGCGCAACACAGGCACAAATTGATGCGTTTGCCGCTAATTCAGTAGGTATTGCCAAAAAAGCAAAAGCTGCTAAAGATAAAGCTGTTAAAAATGGTGCAGCAACTGATGCTGGTCTTGCAGCCGCTGCAGTGAAAATTAAAAAAGCACTAGAAGTAATTGGTTGTACTGGCGAAGAATGTACAGTTGGAGATGACTTTTATACAGCTCTAGCAGCTGCTTTAACAGTAGAAGTTACTGCTTCTCAAACTGCACTTACTGCATTAGAGATGAGCATTGAAACAGCTCAAAGCTCACTTGCAGATGTTCAAGCAATGGGTGGCGATGCTCTTACAGCTGATAACGCAGCTGCATTTGTAAGTGCTGTTACATTACTAAAAAATGAAGCTACTACAGCTGATTTAACAGCTAAAGCGGCTTCTATTTTCGTTAAATCACAAGGTTATGTAACTGCTGCAAAAGCGTTAGTTACTCAAAGCTCTGATTACCAGCAAGTTTTTGATTCTGCAACGTCGTTGCAAACAGATGCATCTGTTGCTGTAACTGACACAGTTGCATACGACGCGGCACTAGCTGCACTAGTAGCTGAAGCTGAAGCAGCGATTACAGAGTTTGATGTGGCTCTTGCTGCTGCAAAACTAGTTGCTGAAGACACTGCAGACGTTGCCGATGAGAAAAAATCACTAGCAGACACAGCTGAAGCGGCTTCTACTAGCGCACTTGCTAACGCAGAAAATGCAATGGTAGATACAGCTGCAAACGCTGCTGAAGCAAAAGAGCTTGCGATGACTGCAGTTACTGCTGCGTCTGATTTTGCTGCTGCTGTAGATGCACTTGAAATTGCTATTGCACAAGCACTTGTTGCTGCGAATGAATACTTAGCTCTTGAAGGCGAAGGCGCACAAGCAATGATTGATGCGCTTACAGCTATGCAAACAGCTGCTGTAGCTCAAGGTGAACTAGCTAGCGAGCAATTTGTAACAGCTTATAATCTACAGCTTGCTGCTGAAACTGCAGTTGCAAAACTTGAAGTACTAACTTCTGTTAAAGCTACATCAGAGTCATTATCGACTATGACTGTGCTTACAGGCACTGGTGCTGATGCAGTTGCTGATGCAGCAGATATTCTTGCAGACGTAATTGATGAATTAGCTGAAATGGGTAATAACTCAGGTACAGGCACATCAACTCGCAATGCTGATTGGGACTATGCTTACAGCTTAGATGATCTTACGCTAATGCTTAGCAATGCTACTACAGGTGAGATGATTAATGCAGCGGCTTCTTATGAAGGCGACAAGCTTGTTGTTGCTTGGGGCGCTACATTAAAAGGTGAGAATGACGTATCTGTTGAGCTTGTTACTGCTGCTACACAAACACAAGCACTTACAGATTGTGTTGATTTTGCAGCAGGTACAATTGATGCTACTCAAATCGATTCATGTTTAGTATTTACTTTTGATGGCGCAGTAACTGCTGACAATGTAGATGATGCAGAAATCATAATGACTGAAACGGCTAACCATGTTGAAATTATGGATGGTGATTCTGGCTTCACTGGTATGTTAAGTATTACAGCTGATGATGCAACAGATTCAGGCTCTATTACATTAGAGGGTGTTTCTGGTGATGTAGACTTTAAAGTAATGACTACATACCTTGACAGCGACATGGAAGAAGCAAGTGCTTTAACTATTACAGTAAATAATGCAATGGGTTACACGTTGTCTATTACTGGTAATGAAAGTGCAGGTTACACTGGTGACGTTATGGCTATGTACAATGAGATGATGATGTCTTTTGGTACTGCAGCTAAAACAACAAACGGTCTTTCAATTACTTACATTGATGGTGACGTAGTTGATTACACTGATGTTGATTTAATTGATTCATCTAAGTAATATTTAAACTATAAAAGGGGAAAGCAGCGCTTTTCCCTTTTTTTATAGAAAGCGATTAAATTATGAAAAAAAAAATTCTCTTGTTAGGATTTTCAACAGCTTTTATTTCTCCTCTTGCTTCCGCAGATAACCAATTTCAAATTTTTACCCACTTTGACGCAGAAATTTATACAGAAGCACAACCAGTACAAGCTTTTGTAGATGATTTTGATGCTCCATTAAAATCGGGTGACAGTGCATTTACCTATAATATATTTGAAGTAGGTGTTGGCTACGGTAATTTTAAGGTAGGTTTACAAAGTCGTTACGACTATGTTCTTAACTTTGATCCTGATACAGCTAAATATACTCATACCGAAAAAAATGATTTAGAGTTTGAAGATAGATTTTATACATATTACCTTGATGCTAAACAAGCAACGTCTAACGGTGTATTTGTATCTTATGATTTTAAATTTTTAGATAAAAATGCATTAACAATAACACCTAAACTTTCTGTTTTTGCCAGCTCACACTATCAAGATGCCACTGTAAATGGTGAAATTTATAGTGATGAAGTTGAAGGCGCTGTAACTGTTGATTACAACTTTTCAAAAGACATATTATTTAAAAAGTTTTCACCGTCACAAAAACCTGAAGGACTTGGATATAGCCTAGATATTTTTGCTGATTGGCAAGTAAATGATGAGCTTCAAGTTGGTTTTAGCGTAAAAGATTTGCTCTATAAAACAGAGTACGAAGACAGCGGCTCTGTAAAGGGTCAAACTACTGAAATTCCATTTAGCGAAGATGACAACGGCGATATTATTACTCAGCCAACAGTTTCATTAAAAACATCTGCATTTGGAAATACGGTATCTCATGATTTCGAAATGGAAATGCGACTACAAGCATTTGCCGATTACAGAATAAACGACCGATTTTCGACTCAGTTAACTTTAAAACGTTACGACAAAGACACGTTCAGCCAATTAAAAGGCCGTATACACTTTTGGGATCATTGGAAAGTACAGGCAGGCTACGAGACAAAAAGTGAAGCATTTTTAGTTGGTATAGAAAACGAGTATTTTGGTCTTAATTTACAAACTGATAGCCTAGATTTAGATAAAGCCTATTATGCGAATGTGAATTGGTACGTGAACATTAAGTTTTAAGGAATGAAGATGTTAAAACAAATTATACCCTTAGGGGTAGCTATTGCATTGGTAGGTTGTGGTTCTTCATCAGAGAGTGACAGTTCAGAATCTGTTGCAGTGAGTGAGATTGCTACATCTTCTTCTGTGAGTTTTTATGTATCTAATTGGCAATCACCGCAGGGTACGCTTAATGTTTTAGATGGCGATGGGGTGGTGCAAGAATCAATTGAAGTCGAAAACATCAATACTGCGAGTGTAAGTGTAACTCCACTTACTTTTAATAGTTTTGAGTTTATACCGAGTGATACTGCTCTACCTTGTCCGCGCTTTACAGGTTGTGGCAGAACAGTCCGTGGTGATGTAAATGACTTAAACGCAAACCGTTTAATAGACTACCAAGAATTGACAGCCGTTACTCTTAATTACAAAGCAGATGCATTTAGTGCACCAGGTGTAAATACGGTTTATTTATCGCCATTGAGTAAAGCAATTACAGATGAAGGCTTTAGTGCTACGCAAGCTAGTTTATCAGCCACGCCTTTTTATCATTTAACGCACAGCAATTTAAATGCAAGTGTTGAAGCAGAAATGGTTACTAATGCATTTACTTACGCGGCAATTTTAGCTGGTGTTGCTGATAGTTCGTTTAGTGTTGAAAGTGCTTTTAATGCATTTACTAACTTAGAGACTGACCAACAGGCATGGCAAGATTATAGCGATTTAGCAGCGCAGTATGTTACAGATAACTTATTTAGCGACCAAGGTAATGCTTTACTGCAAAATGTAGCTGGTCAAGTTAAGCAAACGATTGCAAGTGTAACTACATTTACAAATTGGCAGGCTCGCTCAACAGAAGTTCAAAGCTTAGATTCAAGAGAGTTACTTGTTGATACACGAAATATTATAGGTGCTGCAAGACTTCAAGAAAAAAGCTATTCAGATGAATTAGACGTAAAATTTGCTGAGCTTGAAAGTGCGTTTGATGAAGACACACAAAGAACCCTTGATGCACTTACTAATGCTTTAAACGAAGTTATTACAAATTATTCACCACTAGCTGATGGCTCTACACCATCAGGACAATATAAACTTCGTGACTTAGATATTGATTACAGCCAATCACCTTATACTTGGGCTATAACTGGCACATATGATGATTTACCTATAACAATTGATTTATCAATTCCAACATTTAGAGTAAGTGGTGTATTAGGTAATAAAATTGAAGGTGTAATGAGTGCAACGGTCACAAATGGTGCTACGGTATTAAGTGTAGATGTAAGTGAGTTGCTAATTCAGTTTGATGGTATAGATGCTCAAAGTGAATTAAATCCAGAAGCCGACACAGGTATTACACAGGTAACTACCAATGTAATTATCAATAAAGCCGCTGGTAAACTTGAAGGTGACTTATCACTAAACTTAAATCGCTTTGTTAATTCATTAGGTGAGGAGTCTACGACGTTATCTACTTTTGATTTTAATGGTGATTACGTAAGTGACATTCAAGACACTGCATTTCATATCACTGCAGTAGAGGCTTCGCCTTTTATTGGTGAAGATAATGACGATTTAGCATTTACTTTTGAATTAGATTTTCCGTTGAGTGGTGCAAGCGATTTTAAGTTTGCTTACGTGGGCGATGTTGAAAACTTATCAGAACTTACCTCTACAGATATATTTGTTAGCATAAAAAACCGTGCGTTAGATTTACGTATTCGTGATGTTAGTGGCAACATTAATCTAATAGCGAAAGGCGAAAATGGACGTTGGTTAGATGTAAAGCAAAAGGGCCGTAATTACAGTGGCGGTTTATATTTTGGTGATACTAAACTAGCTGATGTTACTGCAGTACGTGGTATTCCTGGTGTTTTATTTCCAAATGGTGAGTTTGAATCGTTATTTTAACCATTAGTTAAGTGGTTTTAGAAATATTCAAAATCCGATATTAGTTTTCTAGTATCGGATTTTTTAATGCTTGTTATATTAGTTAAATGCGCCTGAATCAAGGTAGCTGCCGATCCCGAGTGTAAACATCCATATCCCCCATAAACTATGCTCAATAACACACACGACGGTTGAGCGGCTTTGTGCATAGGTATAAGCAAACAGTAAGCCACCTAAAAATGCTAAGGCTACTGCAATCCAATTTGCATACACAATATGAGCCAATGCAAATACACTCGCACTAACTATAATACGCACTGCTTTTTTTGGCATGATGCGTTTATAACGATGAAAAAAATACGTTCTGAATATTAACTCTTGAGGAATAACCGACAGTATTGGGTAGAGCAACAACAGTAAAAGCCAATCATTAAACGAGTTGCGGGGAAGGGTAAACCAGTTGCCCTGATGAATAATCCCGTAAAACATACCCGAGAACAGCGCACCTAAAAAAAAGAAGCTAAACACACGTTTTTTAACAGCAGAAAATTGCCCAAGGCTTGTGAGTCTAAACCGTTTAAAATGGGGATCGCCCAGTAGCAACATACAACACACACTCATAAGTATAATAAGCGCAGGAATAAGCCAGTTAGCTAAATGCTCACGTAATCCAAAGCCCAATAAAGGCAGAAATACAAAAATGAGGGTAAATTCAAACCAGCGGTATTGATTAGCGTTCAAGATCGTCTCAACTTGCTTTTTTTAATAAGCTAACAAGCTAAGACGACACTTTTATGACGAGGGGGCTTACTTTGCTGGTTCTTCTTCACTAGGGAGGTATTTGTACAAGGCAATAATAGTGGCAAAAATACTTACAAAGGTAATACCCATTAAACCAAATACTTTAAAGTTAACCCAAAAGTCGAGCGAAAAATTATATGCAATATAAATGTTTAGTGCTGCGATGCCAGCAGTAATTACAACCCACATTAGGTTAAGCTTATCCCATAATGGTTCTGGGACTACAATGGCTTGTTTTGTATCGTTAGCGTTTTCGAGAATTGAACTAAGCGCTTTTTTAACGAGATTTTTTTTAAGTACATAACGGCTAACAAGTAACGTTAAGCTTAAACCTGCGTATATGAGTGTTGCTTTCCATTTTATGTATTGCTCATCATGAAGTACCAGCGTTAACGTACCAAACACAGCAGCAATGCCAAAAAATATCCACTGACGAGTAGGCACAGTTCCATGTTTAAAGTAGCTATAAGCAACTTGAATAAGCGTAGTGGCCATTAATAAACCGGTAGCCCAGTAAATATCGACTAGCTTAAAAACTGCAAAAAACAGTATGAGTGGGATGTATTCAATTAATGCGTGCATATACTACCTAAATTATACAAAAAAGAGTCAAAGGCTTTTTACCACATAAAGCTTAGCAACTACAAGGTTGACTTGTTGCCCTGTAACCCTTAGCCTGCGTGGCTTTATTACCAATTTGGTTTGGTATTTTTCATATCATCATATTCCCACGCTTAACCAACACTGATTTGGCGTGTATTTAGGAGCCTAAAATGAATAAAGCAGAACTCGTTGCTGCCATTGCACACAAAAGTGAATTAACAAAAAAAGATTCTCAAGCGGCACTTTCAAGCTTGCAAAAAGTAATTACTAAATCGCTTTCTGAGGGCGATCAGGTTCAAATAAATGGCTTTGGTACGTTTGCACTAAGTTACTACCCAGCGCGTACTGGGCGTAACCCGCAAACAGGGGCTGCAATTGAAATAGAAGGCGCAAATAAAGCGGTTTTTAAACCGGCTAAGGCGTTAAAAGATCTACTTTAATTCTATTTAAGGTTTTAAACCCCGTATTGATAGATAAGTTACATGAGCGCGAAGTAAATTCGCACCTACGGGTATATATTGTAGGTGAGGTTTTACACCTCGCGTTTGGTGGCTTTAAATTATATGAGCTGGAAATAAATTCGCACTTATGTACATTATTCATAATCTCTAAATAATTTACATAGCATCACAAACTCTACTCTAATTTATTCTTTAATTTTCAATGGTTTGTTATCGGCATGCATTATGCTGTTTAACTGTGTGTTTCGAATATATTTTTCAA
This sequence comes from Pseudoalteromonas sp. GW168-MNA-CIBAN-0100, assembly GCF_040309225.1. NCBI lineage: Bacteria > Pseudomonadati > Pseudomonadota > Gammaproteobacteria > Alteromonadales > Pseudoalteromonadaceae > Pseudoalteromonas > Pseudoalteromonas sp. GW168-MNA-CIBAN-0100. The sequence continues at coordinate 136,547 of NZ_JBEOOL010000004.1, forward strand.
GAAAAAGGAGATCTCAATGAGTACATTACAAACAAGCACACGTTTACAAGGCAAAAAAATTGCAATTTTAGCCACTGATGGGTTTGAGCAAAGTGAGCTTTTATCTCCACGCAGCGCATTACTTGATGCCGGTGCAAACATCGAAATAGTATCAATTAAAGAAGGCCAAATTACGGGCTGGGATGAAGATAAGTGGGGCGATAAAGTAACAGTAGATAAACTAGTTACAAACGCAGACCCCGCCGATTACGACGCGCTTATGCTCCCTGGTGGTTTATTTAACCCAGACAGTTTACGCCAAGATAAAGATGCTAAAGCCTTTATTGATGGCTTTTTTGGCGCAGAAAAAAACAAACCCGTTGCTGCAATTTGCCATGCTCCGTGGTTGTTAGCTGAAATTAATAAATTGCGCGACCGTACCATTACCTCTTTTCCAAGTATTAAAAGCGATTTAATTAACGCAGGTGCCAATTGGGTTGACCAAGAAGTATGTGTAGATAAAGGCCTAGTAACAAGCCGTAGCCCAGCCGATTTAGAAGCATTTAATGCTAAATTTATTGAAGAGATTTTAGAGGGTAAACACCAAGCTCACTAATTTTTTTAAAACGTTTGGATATTGCTATAGCGTTTGATTTTTAAAAAACAAAAAAGGGCATTTTAAATGCCCTTTTTTAATGCGTATAAAACACGCCTTAGTTAGCTTAAAGCGATGTCGCTGCTTTCATATCAGCTACAAATGCTTTTAGCTGAGCGGTCATTGTTGGTAAATCATTAAGGTTAGCTTCAATAATTTTAACCACGGCAGAACCTGAAATAGCACCGGCTGCTCCTGCATTAAGAGCCGCTTTTACATCATCTGGCGTTGAAATGCCAAACCCTAAAAGAGCAGGCGCTGCATGGTATTCTTTTAATTTAGTAACAATGTTACCCGCTGGCATTTGTGCCTTAGTATCGGTACCGGTAACACCTGCGCGCGATAGTAAATATGTGTAACCACGACCGTAAGAGGCGCACTGGCGAAGTGTGTCGTCATCCGCATTTGGTGTTGCAATAAAAATTGGGTCTACGCCGTTATCCATTGCTGACTTTCTAAACATTTTAGATTCATGCAGAGGCACATCAGCCACTAAAATTGAGTCTACGCCTACCGCTTTTGCATCTTTATAAAATGCTTCTATACCGCGTTTAAACACAAGGTTTGAATACAATAATAAGCCAATTGGAATATCAGCATTATACTCACGTATTTCTTTAATAATATCAAAGCAATCTTGTGTGTTAATGTGCACATCGAGCGCGCGAATATTAGCTTTTTGAATTACTGGACCATCTGCAATTGGATCTGAAAACGGAATACCAAGCTCAAGCGCATCAGCGCCGCCGTCAATTAGACTTTTAATAATCGCAATACTTTGCTCTTTACCTGGGTCGCCAATCGTTACAAATGGTACAAATGCACCTTGTTTTTGCTCGTTAAGCGCTGCAAACATTTTGCCGTAACGATCCGTTTTTACTTGGCTCATAGCTGACCTCTTTCAGTTAGTACATTGTGAACGTGTGCTAAATCTTTATCGCCACGACCACTTAAATTAATCACTATAACACTCTCCTCGGTTAGCTCCTCTGCGTACTTAAGCGCATAAGCTAACGCATGGCTTGATTCAAGTGCCGGAATAATCCCTTCATTTTTAGCAAGCGATTGAAACGCATCAAGCGCTTCTGTATCGGTAATACCAACGTATTGAGCGCGACCAGTTTCGTGTAAAAATGCATGCTGAGGACCAACAGCTGGGTAATCAAGACCCGCTGATACAGAGTAAGACTCTTCAATTTGGCCATCATCATTTTGCATAATGTACGTATAAGTACCGTGTAATATACCTTTTGTGCCTTTACAAATTGTTGCACCGTGCTCATTTGTATCAAGCCCTTTACCAGCAGGCTCAACACCAATTAATTTAACGCCTGGCTCGTCAATAAAGTCGGTAAACATACCAATCGCGTTTGAACCACCACCAACACAGGCAATAACAGCGTCAGGTAAACGACCTTCTGCTTTAAGTACTTGTTGTTTGGCTTCTTCACCAATAATTTTTTGATACTCGCGTACAATTGTTGGGAATGGGTGAGGACCCGCAGCTGTACCTAGTAGGTAATGTGCGTCTTGGTAGTTTGCTGACCAGTCACGCAGCGCTTCATTTACTGCATCTTTTAATGTGCCAGAACCCGCTGTTACTGGAATAACCTCTGCGCCCATTAACTTCATTCTAAATACGTTAGGTTGCTGACGATCAACGTCTTTTGCACCCATATAAATACGACATTTTAAACCCAGTAAGGCACACGCTAGCGCTGTTGCAACGCCGTGTTGACCGGCACCTGTTTCAGCAATAACTTGTTTTTTACCCATACGCTTAGTAAGTAACGCCTGACCAAGTACTTGGTTCGTTTTATGTGCGCCGCCGTGTAGTAAGTCTTCACGCTTTAGATACAGTTTTACTTTTGGGTTTTTAACTAAATTGCGCGTTAAAGTAAGTGGGGTAGGACGACCCGCATACTCGTTTAATAATTTACTTAGCTCTGCCTGAAACTCAGGATCTTTTTGTGCTTTGTTAAATTCGTTTTCTAACTGCTTAAGCGCAGGGACAAGTAACTCAGGTACAAACATACCGCCAAACTCGCCAAAATAAGCTGGATTTTGCATTTTAACCTCAATAATTTCTGATGCTTGTAAAAGCATTATGTAATTTGTTAGGGCACTTTTTACCCGCAGATTCTTCAACGCCTGAGTTTAAGTCAAGGCCTAAGGCACCTTTAAAAAGCGCATCTTTAATATTGTCTGGATTTAAGCCTCCAGCGAGCATAAATGGTGTAGTTGCGCCGCTAAGCACCGACCAATCAAATGCTTTACCAGTACCGCCAGCTTGTGTATCACTGTGCGTATCGTAAAGGTGTCGATCAACCCCATTTACAGGCGTTGGCAATGCATCTTTTATTGCTTGGGCTTTCCAAATTTCGCAATTAGTTGGAAGTTGTGTACGCAGCGCAGCAATGTAATCGTCACTTTCTTGGCCATGTAATTGAACTACCGCTAATTTTAGCACACTTGCGTATTGAGCAACTTGCTCAATGGGAGCATCTACAAATACACCAACAAAGTTAAGTGGTGCGCTTTGGCTCAGCTCTCTTGCACAATCTAAATCGACATAGCGAGGCGATTTAGGATGAAAAATTAAACCACCATAAACAGCACCGTTTTGATATGCCGCTTGTGCATCTTGGCTACGTGTTAAACCACATACTTTATTGTCGCCTAAAATAACACGGCGACATGCTTGCTCTAAATCACGCTCGCCCATAAGTGAGCTGCCAATTAAAAAGCCATCGCATAATTGAGCTAAACGTTTTACGTCTTGATGGGTGTAAATACCCGATTCCGAAATAACCACTTTATCAGCCGGAATAAGCTTTCGTAGTTTTTCAGTAGTGGCTAAATCGGTGCTTAAATCGCGTAAATCGCGGTTATTAATACCAATAATTTGTGCATCAAGCGCAAGTGCGCGGTGTACTTCTTCTTCATTACTTACTTCGGTTAAAACCGACATATTAAGTGAATCGGCAACAGCATGCAGTGCTTTATAGCTTTCGTCATCGAGTACCGAAAGCATCAGTAATATAGCGTCACCACCATAAATACGTGCCATATACACTTGGTACTCGTCTATAAAAAAGTCTTTACAGATAAGCGGTTGTTCTACTTGGCTGCGCACAAATTCGAGGTAGTCAAAGCTGCCTTGAAAATATTTAGCATCAGTTAACACACTCATGCATGTAGCATATTTTTTATAAACTGAAGTAATTTCAGTTAAATCAAAAGGCTCTCTAATTAACCCTTTTGAAGGCGATGCTTTTTTACACTCTAAAATAAACTGTGTGCCAGGTGCTGCAAGTGCTTTATAAAAGCTACGGCTTGTAGGCACTGCAAGATGCCTAAAGCTTTCAAGCGGGCGCGCAGCTTTTCTCTCAATTAGTTCTAATTTTTTATCAGCAACAATTTTGTCTAATACATTAGCCATTACTTACCTCAATAATTGCACTTAGTGTGTTCATGGCTTGCCCTGAACTTAATAATGTTTGTACTTGTTTTGCCCCTTCTTTTAACGTTTCTGCTTTACCTGTTAGGTATAAAAGAGCAGCTACGTTAACCACAATAGCAGCATTATGTGCATCTGTGCCTTTGCCTTGCAAGATGGCGAGGCTAGCATTTGCGTTGTATTGTGGGCCTTCACCAGCGAGTTGTTCAAGTGAATAGTTTGCAAGGTCAAAGTCGCTTGGGTTTAGTGTGTACTGTGTAAGCTCGCCATTATTTAGCTCAACTACCGTTGTTGGGCCGTGTAGGGCTATTTCGTCAGTGCCCGAGCCGTGAACAATCATAGCGCGCTTTGTGCCAAGGGTTTTAAGTGTTTGTGCCATTGGCATACACAACGCTTCGTTATACACACCTAACAATTGCACTTCAGGTGCTGCAGGGTTAGCAAGCGGACCTAAAATATTAAAAATAGTGCGTGTTTTAAGCGATGTTCGTACGCCCATCGCATGGCGTACGCCACTGTGATAGTGCGGTGCAAACAAAAAGGTAAAATTGGTTTGCTCAAGACATTTTGCTGCTTGCTCTGGGCTCATATCTATATTAATGTCCAGGGCTTTGAGTAAATCGGCTGAGCCTGAATTACTCGATACACTGCGATTACCATGTTTTACCATGTTAATACCGGCAGCAGCGGCAACAATTGCAGCCGTTGTACTTATATTAATTGTGTTTGAACCATCGCCACCAGTGCCACAGCTATCGGCAAGTTGCGTACTGCTGGTAGTAAAAGCAACGGCGTTTTCACGCATTGAGGCTGCAGCGCCTGCAATCTCGTCGCTTACTTCGCCTTTAATTTTAAGGCTTATAAGTAGGGCTGTTAGCTCAATTTCACTCATATTACCTTGCATTATTTCATCAAACAGCGCTTTGGCGTCTGCGTAGCTTAATGATTGCCCCGTAATTAGTTGCTCAATAGCGTGTTGAACATTTATGGGTTGTTCTGGTTGTGTACTCATAATGTCCTCTTTTATTTAGCGCGTGTTAAGTAAGCGACACTTTGCTGGAGTAGCATTGCGCCGTTTGGCGTTAGTATTGATTCTGGATGAAACTGGTAACCCAATGCGTTGTCACTATGATGATAAATAGCCATAGGGATATCTTCGTACTGGGCAATAACCTCAATATTATCAGGCACTTTTGTTGCCATTAATGAATGGTAACGTGCTACAGGCATTGTATTGCCCATACCATCAAATACAGGATGCTCGCCTAAATTAATAATTGAAGACTTACCATGTACGGTTTCACCCGCGTGACCGATTACTCCGCCATAGCTTTGGGTTAACGCTTGTTGGCCTAAACAAATGCCTAGCATTGGGAAGTGACCTTTAGAGAGCTCAATAAGCTCCATTAAACAGCCTGCATCGCTTGGTGTGCCAGGACCTGGCGAAAGTACTAATAGCACTTGGCCTTGCTCTTGGCGCATTTTGTTAAAAATAACCTCAGCGCTAATGTTGTTTCTGTAAACAACCAGTTCGCAGCCAAGCATCGTAAGCTCATCAACAAGGTTATATGTAAATGAGTCAAAGTTATCTAAAAAATAGATTTTAATAGGATTCGCTTTACTCATTTTATACCGCCTTATACGTAGATTTTATGGCGGTGATAACCGCTTGTGCTTTAGCGCGAGTTTCGTTTGCTTCTGAAATAGGATCTGAGTCAAACACCACACCGGCACCTGCTTGCACATACGCTTTGTTATTTTTAACAAAAGCTGAGCGAATAACAATACAGCTATCCATTGCGCCATCACCGGTTAAGTAACCTACTGCGCCGCCATAGCTGCCACGGCGCTTACCTTCAGTTTGACGAACAAGCTCAGCAGCACGAACCTTTGGTGCACCAACAAGCGTGCCCATGTTCATACACGCTTGGTAAGCATGCAGTGCATCAAGCTCGGGTTTTAGTGTGCCAACAACGCGTGACACTAAATGCATTACTTGTGAATAGCGGTCTACTTTTAATAGCTCTTTGGCAAAACGAGTACCTGCAACACTAATGCGGGCTACGTCGTTACGGGCTAAATCGACAAGCATTAAATGCTCGGCGCGCTCTTTTTGATCGTTTCTAAGTTCAAGCTCAATGCGGCTGTCTAGGTCTGGATTTATTTGCCCATTAGCAAATTTGCCACGTGGGCGAGTGCCAGCAATTGGGTATACTTCAACTTGCTGAGATTGCACTGTGTATTTAAGTGCTGATTCAGGCGATGCGCCAAATAAAGCAAAGTCTTCATCGCGCATATAAAACATATACGGACTTGGATTTTGCTTTTTAAGCTGGCTATAAGCGTGCAGAGGATCAGGACAAGGTAGTGAAAATGTACGCGACGGCACTACCTGAAAAATATCACCATCTACAATATTCTTTTTAAGCTTAACCACTTGCTCGCAGTAAGTGTCATCGTCTATATCAACGCTTACCTCACATTGTCCACTTTGCATATCCGCACTAAATTCTGAGGCGTTATCGCACAGTGTATTTAATCGCTCTAGCTCTTTACCTACTTCAAAGCAGTTAGCGTGTACGTCTGGGCCGTTAAATACATTACCAATGAGTTCGGTTGTTTGTTTTTGATGATCAATAACAACTAAGGTTTCGGCTAAATAAAATACGTAATCTGGGCAGGTGTTTTCGCCATCAGGTACATCACTTAACTGCTCAAAGTTTGCTACCATATCGTAGGCAAATACACCGCCTAAAAATAACGAAAATGGATTGTTAGTTGTACTTTTAATACTGTTAATACAAGTTCTCAGAGCGCTAAATGCATTATCTGCAACTAGTTTACTCGCTTCGTCAGTATCGCCGCTAGTGTCTAAATAACACAGGGTAAGCGTTGCGCCGTCTAAAGTGGCATCACAGCTTTTAACATTTGCCTGCAAGTAGCTTAGAAGCTGTTGCCCATTATTAGATTGAGCAGTAATAGTGACTGTTTTACCTTGGCATACAATGCGCAATGCACAGTCGACTAAAATTAAACTTTTTACACTGTCTTTAGAATCAATCTCAGCCGATTCAAGCAGTAGTGAGTTAGGCTTATCAAGTGCCGCGTATAATGCAAGTGGACTACTAATATAGTCGCGTACTTGCGTAATGCTTGTTACTTCGCCTGGTGTGGTAGTTATATGACTAAAAATCAAACCTCATTCCTCAAAAAATTAAACCCCGCAATGCTTTAGCAATGCGGGGTTTGAATAACGATATCTAAATTACAAACAGATCATTACCGTCCCGCTATATCAGGCGCCACCACCAACGATGTGTAAGAGTAAGACCGTTATTCATGTTTTTCTGCCTCAAAATTTATTAAATATTTTTAACGTATACGTTTCGTAAAATTTAGTTATAAAAAAACCCGCATAGTTGCGGGTTTTGAATTTTTGTTAGACACGACAATTCACCACCCGATAATTACGAGTGCCACCACCAAATAGTGTTTAAGTTTGAATTGATCATTATTGTTAATTCTTAATGTGTCTGAAAGTGGCTACAGTAAAACGTATCTTATGCTTTTGTGTCAAGTGTTTATTTAAAACAATTTAGTCAAAAAAGTTGTTATACTTACATAAACACCAGTAACCCTTAATTTTAAGCAGTTTTCTTTTGATAAAATATGATTTACATAGCCATACCACACATTCAGACGGGCGTTTAACGGTTGAAGAATTATTGCATCGCGCTGTTGATAAAAATATTGATGTGTTTGCTATTACCGATCATGACACTGTGGCGGCTATTAAGCCTGCGCAGCAATTTATTAAAACCGAAAACTTACCGCTTTCATTAATAACGGGTACCGAAGTGTCTACCAAATGGGAAAGCTTCGAAATTCATATTGTAGGTTTAAATATTGATATTAATAATATTGACCTTACCTCTTTATTATCAGCTCAGCAGCAAAAGCGAGAAGAGCGTGCACTAGAGATTGGTGTTCGCCTTGCAAAAAATGGCTTTGATGGCATTTACGAGCAAGCTAAAGAGCTGGCAAAAGACGCGCAAATAACGCGTGCACATTTTGCACGCACCCTTATTGAGCGCGGTGTTGCTAAAAATTTCCCGGGTGTTTTTAAAAAGTACTTAGGGCGTGGCAAAACAGGCTACGTACCAAGTTGCTGGTGCACCATGCAAGCCGCTATTGAGGCCATACATGCCGCTGGTGGTGTTGCTGTACTTGCGCATCCAAGTAGCTATCAAATGTCAAACAAGTGGCTACGCAAATTATTAGTAGAATTTAAAAGTGTAGGAGGGGACGCAATGGAAGTTGCACAACCTCAACAGGCGCCAAGCGAACGTCAATTTTTAGGTGAACTCAGCCGTGAGTACGAACTACTTTGCTCGCAAGGGTCTGATTTTCATTTTCCGACAAGCTATTTAGAGCTTGGCAAAAATTTATACCTACCAAAAGACTGCCAAGGTGTTTGGCAAGCTTGGGAAGGAGAAGAAGGGGCATTAACATGAGTCAATTATTTCATATTCATCCTGATAACCCGCAACCGAGACTAATTAGTCAAGCCGTTGATATTATTAAACAAGGCGGCGTTGTTGTTTACCCAACAGATTCGGGTTACGCCATCGGTTGTAACATTGGTAATAAGCAAGCCAAAGAGCGCATAGAGCGTATTCGTGGTATTGAAAAAAACGATAATTTTACGCTAGTTTGTCGTGATTTATCGGAGCTATCTACTTACGCACGTGTAGATAATCAGCTATTTAGGTTAATAAAAAATAATACGCCAGGGCCATATACCTTTATTTTTAAAGGCACAAAAGAAGTCCCTAAACGTTTATTAAACGACAAGAAAAAAACCATTGGCATGCGTGTAATTGAGCACCCAATAGCCTGTGCGTTACTTGCCGAGCTTGGTGAGCCGTTAATGTCGTGTTCTTTAATTTTACCAGGTGAGCAGTTTACAGAATCAGATCCTGATGAAATATTAGAGCGATTAGATAAACACGTTGATTTAATTATTCACGGTGGCCACTTAGCCGAGCAAGCAACCACGGTAATCGATTTGTCGGAAGATGAAGTCAAGATTTTGCGTGTTGGCTGTGGTGATACAAGCCCGTTTGAGTAATAGCGAGTGAGCGAAAGCACTGCGAATACAAAAAATAGTGAAAAGCCAGTGCAGCAAAAGCTGCCACTGGCTTTTTTGCATGGTAAAGCGGTTGTAGACAAACCAGAAGATTTATACATTCCACCTGACGCGCTCGAAATAATATTAGAAACCTTTGAAGGCCCGCTCGATTTACTGCTCTATTTAATTAAAAAGCATAAGCTTGATGTACTCGAGCTTTCTATTTTTAGTATTACAGAGCAGTACGTAAGTTATGTAGAAATGATGACCGAGTTTCAACTCGAACTTGCTGGCGAATATTTAGTAATGGCTGCGTTACTTGCGCAAATTAAGTCGCGCTTATTATTACCTGTACACGAAGAGCTTGAAGAGGAAGAAGATCCTCGCGCTGAGCTTATTAAACGCCTGCAAGAGTATGAGCTGTTTAAACAAGCCGCCGAAAACCTCGACGATATTCCCCGTGTTGGTCGTGATATTTTTATAGCGCATGCCGCTATGCCAATAAGTGAAGATACAAGTCAAAATCTCCCCGATATTGAACTTAAAGACTTAATGCTGGCGTTGAGTGATGTAATGGCGCGAGCAAAAACGTTTGAGCATCATCAAATTACTGCCGAAGTACTCTCAACCCGAGAGAGAATGAGCCAAATATTACAGCAACTATCGCAAGCAAACTCGGCATTGGTATTTAATGCGCTTTTTACCCCAAATGAAGGGCGAAGTGGTGTAGTGGTTAGTTTTATAGCTATGCTTGAGCTCATTAAAGAAGGGCTTGTTACCTGTTTGCAAGTGAGCCCTGAGAGCTTAATTTATGTCAGCTTAAGCGAACAATCCACCCTATAAACTTATCTGTTTAATCCTCAACTTCTAAAACTAACTTTAATTATCAAAGTTCTGTGCGTATACGCACGTAAAGTGTTTGTAAATGTTATTTTCATTTATGGCTGTGCACTATATTGTAACGTCATAGCATTATAGGAAGTTACACATGTTTAAAAATACACCTTCATCTTACGGACTTGTCGCTATTATTTTACATTGGCTCATGGCGGTGACTATTTTTGGCCTGTTTGGTTTAGGTTTATATATGGTTGAGCTTACTTATTACGATAGCTGGTATAAAGGTTCACTCGATTTACATAAGAGTATTGGTATTACGCTTGTGGCCGTATTTTTATTTAGAATTTTATGGCGTGCTTTATCTACACAACCTAAACCATTAGGTGAGAGTAAAGGCATGAACCAATTAGCGCATACGGCGCATATTGCTATGTATATTATTTTGGCTGTTATTGTTGTTGCAGGGTATTTAATATCAACCGCAGACGGGCGTCCAATAGAAGTATTTACTTTATTTAATGTATCAGCGCTTGATTTTGCCTTTGATGACCAAGCCGATATTGCAGGAAAAGTACATTATTACGGCGCGTGCACATTAATCGGGTTTGCAGTATTGCATGCACTAGGGGCGTTAAAACATCACTTTATCGATAAAGATAAAACCTTAATTAGAATGATCAAACCATTAAAGGATGATTAAAATGAAAAAATTATTAGTAAGCACAGCCGTTTCGGCTGCAATGATGTTATCGGCAACAGCCGCCAATGCAGCTGATTATGTAATTGATACAAAAGGCGGGCATGCATCTGTTAACTTTAAAATTAAACACTTAGGTTACAGCTGGTTATATGGTCGTTTTAATACTTTTGACGGCACATTTAGTTACGATGCTAAAAACCCTGATGCGTCAAAAATTATGGTAAACATTGATACCACAAGTCTTGACTCTAACCATGCAGAGCGCGATAAGCATTTACATGGTAAAGATTTTTTAAATGTAGATAAATACCCAAAAGCGACATTTAAAAGCACGAGTATTAAATTTGATGAAGACGGCGAAGAGGCTGATGTAACCGGTGAGTTTACGCTGCACGGCGTAACAAACACTATTACCTTTGAAATAGATAAAGTGGGCGAAGGTAAAGATCCGTGGGGCGGCTACCGCGTAGGTTTTGAGGGCGAAACCAGCCTTAAACTTACCGATTACGGTATTGATTACAACTTAGGACCTGCATCTACTCATGTTGATATTATTTTATCAATAGAAGGCGTTCGTCAGTAATACCATTATTAAATATAAAAACGCCACTTACTGTGGCGTTTTTTTTGCTTAACAGAAACTCAAATTAAGCGACTTCGAATTTGCTTATTTTGCGCTATTAATACGTGACTGTAATAGCGGCCTTAAATGCTCGGGCAACCAGCGCATGAGTAAATCATTATAAGCCTGCGTTTTTTTAATAACTTTAAGCTGCTCATTAAGAATAGCAATGTCTTCTGCGCCTTGCTTGTTTTTAGTACAGCCAATAAAACCATAACTTAACGCAGGTGATTCGGTTAATGGACGCTGCGTTAAGTTCTCTTCAAAGTGCATTGATTTAGCTAAATAGTAATGCTCGCTTGGGTAACCCAGCAAAATATCAATTCGTTTTAGGTTAAGCATATATGTGAGGCTCGCTAGGCTATCGCGAGTGGGTCTAATTACTAAATCTATATTAGGCGTACTGTTTATCAATGTATCTATCTCTTGGCCATAAGAGCGGCTCATAGAGATCCCAAGAGTTAGTTTTTTATCTTGTATTAAATCTAATAGTGATACTTCTTTTGATTCCGCTATATTTAGCGCTTTGGCGAGTCTTTTGTGCATTGCTATTGAAGGCGAGAGGCCCGTTGTTGAGCTCTCCTCTGTAAAATAAATATGCTCTTTTCTGTAATCATTTTTATAAAGCGATAACGCACAAACATTATTTGAAGTATTAGATAGCTCTTGGATTACTTTACCTGAAGGGATAAGCATGCGGTTAAAGGTAATATTAGGAAGTTGTTTTTCAAGTAATGAAATTATGCTTTCGTCACGGCCTTGGTGTTGATATTGACCATTTAAAATATAATAGGGTGCAAAGTCGTGCGCTAGCCAGTTTATGGTTCTAGCATTGCCTATTGAGGTCAGACAGAAAAAAAGTAAGAAAGTTAAAAATATACGGAGCATTACAACAGCTGCCAGTAATTATTATTGTAAAACTATTGTAACCAATAAAGAGCTAAAAAGTAAAATGCCAGCAACGAGGCTGGCATAATATCTTATCAATAATTGCAATAATAAAAGGGCAATTAAAGTTATGTGTTGCTTAGTTAGCTTTTAGCCACTTAACAAACTGGCGTGCATCACTCGCTTTTTGAAACAATGCATTTTTTAAACCTTGTGTATCACTAAAGATTACACGATGTTTGTTTACTGAAATTGATTGCACTGGATGTGCGATTTGGATCATAGACCCATTATATTTATAAGACATAATAAAACTCACTTTATTCTTGTTATTTATTCTGCGCTATATTTTTATAGCAAATTGCAGTTAATAAATTAACGATGTTGTGTTTAGCTTCATTACAGTGTTGACGATCTTTATGACACTTTTGCGATGATAGTAAAAAATCATCTCGGTATTATTCAAGGGGTTCTCGCCGTACAATAACTTAGCTTTCAAATATACGTTTTGCGGGGCTTACTGGATCAGGGTAAATGGTTAACCGCGGCGGTTTCTTTAAACCAGAGAGGGAAGGTAACTTATATATAAATTGTGTGCAAGCTATTTTTGTAAAAATATTTATAATAAATCTTATCAACTGCTTACAAAGCCCATTTTTAGTTACCAAAGGATAAGTATGAATTACCTAATAGTGAGTGATATTTATGGTTTAACCCCTGCTTTAAGGAAGTTATCACAGGCAATTAGTTCAAATTTAGTGATTATTGACCCTTACAATAACAAGTTTCAAGCTATTGAAAGTGAACAAGATAGTTACAATAATTTCATACAGCACTGTGGCCATGATAAATACACCGACAAACTTCAAAAATGCTTTGAGAGTTTAAAATTGCCAACGACGTGTATTGCGTTTAGTGCAGGGGCAAGTGCAGCATGGCGGGCACAGTTATTAACAGGCAATACACACCTTAAAAAGTTAATTGGCTTTTACCCGTCGCAAATTAGACATAATTTAAATTTAAGCGCAAAAGTACCCTGTGAGTTCATATTTCCAGCAAGTGAGAGTCACTTTAATGTTGATGAAGTTATTAAAGCTTTAAGCACCAAAGCGGATGTTAAGTGCTATAAAACCAATTTTTTGCATGGTTTTATGAACGAGTACTCAACCAATTTTGATGCGCAAGGGCTGGTTGAATATAGTAACTATATAAAGCAGAGCAGCCGTTAAAGCGTGTTTAGCTGCTCTTTACTAATATCAGGAAAATCGGTGCGGGTATTATATTTTGCATACAGCGTTGTAAAAACGCTACTACCGGATAGCTTATCTAACTCTTTTATAAAGGTTTTCGCACTAGAACGAGCGGGTCTACAGCATACTTGATATTGTTTTATTATACCCGCGACAGATAAACCTTGTTTTTGTAGCTCCAAATCGGCCTGTGCAAAAAAAGCCGCACCCGTCCAATAAACACGTTGCTGGGCGCGTTGTTTCCACATATCGGCAGAGAGCTCATTAAGTGGCTGTGTTTTAGTTTTAGTTTGCAGGCGGGCACGATCAAATCCAGCATTTAAACGTTGTACAAATTGCGGCTGGGTAATTATACCGCTGTCACGCATTATTACGTTTTGCATATAACTGGCAAAACCCTCGCTTAGCCAAAAACCGGAGTAAGGAAGTAGCGGCAAATATAAATGCGAAAGTTCATGGTATAGCGTCCAATCTTTAGTGAATGCATTTAAACTGGCATAGCGATCTATATGTAGTTCAAGCCCATCGGGGTTATTGCGCTTAACTGTAGCCCAAGGTACAGGCTCAAAAGCAAAGTATTGCGGTTTTAAATAAATAGGCAATGTGGTTTGTTTTAAAGGTCCCAGTGTATTTTGTGTTTTTTCAACACTTTGATTAACCCATGTAGACACCGTATTTTGAGCATTACTTGAGAGCGAGCTAAGGTTATGTATGACCACTTCAACGGCTAATACGTTAAAAGAGCTGATTGATAGTAGCAGTACAAAAAAGAATTTCATTAAAATGCTCCACTGTAATTTAATAACTGGTACGCCAGGCTTAATATACAAGACCAACTAAATGGATAAATAATCACGCCTAATTCTTTATTTTTTAAAATGATAGTAACTATAAAAGTACAAATACAGACACTCCTAGCTAAGCATGGTTTAATCAATTAATCGTTATTTTAAGTTAGGTTTAGCCATGACGTATCAGCATATTCACGTTCCTGAGCACGGCCAAAATATCACTATTGATGCACAAGGACATTGGCAAATACCGTTAGAACCTATAATTGCCTTTATTGATGGCGATGGCGTGGGTCTAGATGTTATGCCTGTAATGCGCCATGTTGTTGATAGTGCAATTGAGTATTGTTATAAAAGTGCACGGAAAATTCATTGGATGCAGGTTTATAATGGCGAGCAGGCCGCAAAGCTGTATGACGGTGATTGGTTTCCGCAAGAAACAATTAACGCGGTACGTGCCTGTAAAATTGCCATAAAAGGGCCGTTAACCACACCACTGGGTGGTGGCTTTCGATCTCTTAATGTTGCACTCAGGCAAGAAATGGATTTGTTTGTAAATATGCGCACTATAAAAGGCTTTAGTGCACTCCCTTCTCCTTTAAAAAACCCTTTTTTAACAAACATAACAGTGCTTCGTGATAGTAGCGAAGACGTGTACTCAGGTATTGAGTGGCAAGCAGGCAGTGTAGAAAGCGAAAAAATGCTCGATTTTTTATGTGAGGAAATGGGCGTAACCCGCTTAAGGTTTTCACAAGAGTGCGGAATTGGTATTAAAAATATATCTAAAGAAGGCTCTGAGCGACTAATGCGCTTTGCAATTAACTATGCACTTAAAAACGATAATGAATCATTAACACTAGTGCACAAAGGTAATGTACTTAAATTTACCGATGGGGCATTTAAGCGTTGGGGGTTTGTACTTGCACAAAACGAGTTTAATGCCACCGCACATGAAAATGGGCGTTGGTTGCAAATAGAGCGAACACACCAAGCGCCCTTAATTATTAAAGAAGTCATAGCCGACAACATGCTGCAACAATGTTTAATGCATCCAGAGCAATTTGATGTAGTGGTGACTACTAACCAAAATGGTGACTTTTTAGCGGATATGCTCAGTGCACAAGTTGGCGGTGTTGGCATAATGCCCGCTGCAAATTTAAATAACGATGTCGCATTTTTTGAGCCTACACATGGCACGTTTGAACGTATAGCAGGGCAAAATAAAGCAAACCCCAGCAGTAGTATTTTAAGTGCGGTATTAATGCTTAAATTTATGGGATGGGACGAAGCCGCATTACTCATAGAAAATGCGTTAGAGCAAACATTTAAAAGCGGTGAAGTAACCTTTGATTTAGCGCAAGAGCAGAGCGATAACTCAAGTATTCATAACTCGACAACCTTAACTTGTACTGGCTTTGCAAAGAAGGTTATCGAGCACTTTTAAATACATTCATTATTAAGCTGCTGAGGCAGTTTTTACTCTGTGCATACAAGGGCGGTTGGTTAACTGCGCTGCACGATGGTAAATCTCATGTGCTTGGGGTTCATCGCACTGCGTACCACTAAGCGTATCCATTAACGCAACAACAATAATTGCAGGAACCTGGCAGCAATATTCGTCTAAAACGGCTTCCGTAGTTTGTGCATCAACATGGCAAAGTGGATGATTTTTAAGTTGGTATGCGTTTAATAATGTATCAACTTCTAATACATCATCTGGTTGGTGCTTTGTTTTACGGCATTTGCAACCAAACTCATCAACTAAAGTAGCTAACGCTTGGTAAGTTTCAGTGGTGTTAGCTTTAGTGCATAACTGCTCTTCAATGAACTGATGTAAGTTAGCATCGATGAATAATCCGTCTTGGCGTGTGAAAGAAGTTGTTGTCATAATAATTACTCTTAGTTTGTTGGCTTAACTTCACTCTAGCGCTAAGTGTATTATTAATAAAATTGTTGTTTTCAATAACTGATATTGATTTTATCAATAGTAAGTTTAAAAACTAAATAAAAAATAGAAAACATATCTAAATAATACTAATTAATTTGGTGCAATGCGGTGAAGGTGTGCACAAAACTGGAACAAGGGGAGGAGTTGAGGAATAAAGAAGGAATCTTAGTTAATTGTTTTCATTGAATTTTAATTATTTTATGAAGTTGGTACTAAGCTTGCTAATAATACACTGTAGGTAGATTCCTATATCGACGATTTCCAAAAGCGCCACGGTATTTTCCCAAAGTTGAATACCGTGGCGCTTTTTTATTTTTCGCGTGTATTTTATTTAGCCGTCACAATAACAATAACAATAACAATAGCAATAGCAATGTTAAATTTTAATAAAGTAGGGAATAGCCACTAAAATAGCGCCTACAATCAGCAGCATACTAACACTGGTCATAAAGTACGGAAAAACCAATAACGACAAACCAATACAAAGTGGCACTACGGCTTTTTTTCTTCGCCCGTAAGTAAGGTAGCCAATACCTATGCCGCCAAACAAAACACTCCACGCAATTATTGATGCACTATCCATTTATAAATTACCTATTTTGAAATACTGATTTAAATTACAACCGACATAGCCAGCTTTTCAATACCATGTGAAGGAGTCCATCTTTTGAATTCCACGAAACCATGCTTTTTATATAAATTTATTGCAGGAGTATTAGCAACTGCAGTCTCAACTCTTGCATGAGATAAATCACCCATTGCTAGAACATAATTTATTAGCTTACTTGCGATACCTTTTTTAAAATAGCTAGGATCAACGGTTAAACTACAAATATCTAAAAACTCGTTGTTTATATCTACTTCTATAACTGCTGCTAAGCATTCATTTTCGCTGTAGCCATAAAAGGTTGTTTCTGACTTTTTAATATCTTCAGTATTACGTGTTAAAGGAGGAAAGTTATGCGCGCCGATCAGTTTAGCCTCAATAGCATAGGATTTTTGAAAGACAGCAAAAATTATATTTGCAGTATTCTTATTATTAAGTTTGTTTATCATTGTCTTCTTTTTTAGAAAATAAAGTATGAATACCATATGCCGTAATAAAACCTCCGGCACCAATTGTGAAAAAAAGAAATAAATAAAACTTTTTCGGGTTACTTTCTAAAGATGCCACTGCCGGCTCATTGTATCTCTTATAAATGACACCACTTTCGTAATTAAAATAGCTGCGTAAAAGAATAAACAAACCTAAAACAATACACAGGAGCGCTTTACTTATTTTCTTAGTGTTATTTTCAGCTATTACTATTTGTTGCGCAGATTTCGGCTCGTTACGATTTGGTTTAGCTAATTCATCTTTAAGTCGTTTATAGTTCTCTGGATATTTATGTGAGTCAATACTTTCAAGTGCTTCGTTTAATTCACTAAGTGAATAAGCAGAGTAATCAATATTTATAATAATCTTCCTTAAAAGGCTCTTAAATAACATTTACACAGCAAGATTTTTAAGTTGTTGTTATTTAATGGTATTTTTATAATCCGATTAAGTTTATTTTAATGTAGCAAAGACTTGAGGTTAGTCACTTTTACTTTCATATTTAAGCTCGAATGAAACTATTGCAGCCAATATACCTCCAGTCGCTAATATAGCAGCGCTAAATAACATCTCCCATAATAATTTTTTCAATAGTAGAGTCTGATGAATATTTGTAAATATTACGCTCCAAGTTTGTTCAAAGTTGTATAAATTAACAACTTCATGAACATCATATAAAAAAGTACCTAACCCATTCAAAAAGTATGCAAGAGCTATATAAACAAAAAGTCGTGCAGTAAATAAGAGGGTTTTTAAATTATCAGTTTCAACTTTAGAGAAAGGAAGAAAGCTAATTTTAGTGGCCTTGCTCATTATAAGTGAACACTTTAAATATAAGTATTGGTACATATAATTCCATTTTTTAATATGTCGTAGGTTCTTGATAACGAGTATCTAAAGTTATTGGCTTTATATTACTAATTAAGAATAACGCAGTACCTATTTTGATTCAATTCTTTAGCGAACATTGTATTTGAGTTCTAGCTTTTTCATTAGGTAGTTTTTAACTCAATGTATTTAAAATGCTAACCAAGCTATTAGCTCAAAATCAGATGATTCAGTACATAGCACAGGCACTCGCATTAGGCTCTTGAGTGCTAATTAAAGGTTTGCTCTTAATTACCTATCTGCAATCGTTTTAGCAAACGCTAATAACTCACGTCTTAACCATTGGTGTGCAGGGGCATGGTGCAGCAGTGGGCTCCATATCATTTTTACTTCAATAGGCACTATTTGAAATGGTACAGGGCTGATTACTAAATCAGTATGAGAGGTTAATAGCTTAGCTTGCCTGCGCGGTAGGGTGGCAATAAGTTGCTCTGATTGGCAAAGCAGGCTTGCGACCATGTAGTGGCGAGTAAAAACACGTATTTTACGGGTTTGTTCTAGTTGCCAAAGCGCTTCGTCTACCCAGCCTAATTTTTGCTTTCCCGATTTATTAGTAACAGCGGCCTCCGGCCCCCAACCTGCACGGTTTACCCAAATATGTTCTTTTTGTAAGTAGTCGTCTAACCCTGATTGTTGTAAAAATGTATTTTTAGGATGGGTTAAACAACAGTAGTTATCTCGCCATACACTGGCTTGATGAAACGAGCGTGGTAGGCCATTAAAGCGGTTTATTGCTAAATCAATAGTGCCTTTTTCCATGTCTTGCAGGTTTACGTCGCTTGGGCTTAATACATCAAAATTAATACCTGGATTTTTACTAAGCTGCGCAGTTATAAAAGGGGCTATTAAGGTCGACTCTATGTAGTCGTTTGCCATTATTCTAAAGGTAACTTCAGCGGTTGTAGGGTTAAATTGCTCACTAGGCTGCGTAATAGCTTCAGCCATTTTTAATAGGGCCTCAACTTCGGGCTTTAATGCAAGTGCCTTTGCCGTTGGCGTCATAGAGCCTGCGGCACGCACAAGTAGCGGGTCGTCAAATAAATCGCGCAAACGTTTTAATGCGTTACTCATAGCCGGTTGCGTAAGAGCAAGTTTATTTGCAGCTTTTGACACACTTTTTTCATCTATTAACACATTTAAATAAACGAGAAGGTTAAGATCGACATTTCTTATATTCATATGGGCGTGTTGGCCTTTCAGGGTTGAAATTTGTTCAATCTAGGGGCGATTTAATCGCGGCGTGAGGTTTGCCACCTAGTGGGCTAAGTAAAAATCGAGCAACAAAGAGTTAATTGTCCCTAGAAAGAACCCTATGGGCAGTGTGTATTTGGCCTTTATACAGCGTTAAAGTACATTTATGGGGAGTCACAACACTACATGTACTTTGCCTTGCTTAAAAACCAAATACACGGCTGAAAAATTAACCTCGAAAGGTCAATACGCCCAATAAATTCTATTTATATGCTTTATTAATTATCTAAATTAAAGCCTGCTTGCTAAGGTGTAAACAATTAATAAAAAATAACCGCCATAACTGGCATCAATATAAGTGCTGTATTTATGCAAAATAGGCTAACAAATCAATCTAATAATGCGCTACAACACGTTGTAGCCAGTAAGCTTGCACGATCTGTTTTTGCTGGATTTGAGGCGATGTTTTCGCAATTTTTAAATATTACACTGGGTGCACAAAGCCGGTTTGAGCAACGACAGTATCACAGTGTACAAAGTGCTATGCGTGAACGTTTACAAGTGTATGAGCGCGAAGTAAAAAACGTGAGTGAAGCCGTGAGAGTTATTGCTTACGCTGAACTTACTTGCCCGCAAACGTGGCAGTTAGCTAAAAATATTTACGGCGATATGGTACAAAATCACGAAAATAAACCCATTGCGCATACCTTTTTTAACTCAACGTTTGGGGCAATTTGGGACGATAAAAAAATTCGTACTGTGCATTTGTTTGTATTAAAAGCAAAGTATCGTAGTGAGCCACGCTCTTATGAAAGCTTAGTGAGCAGGGTATCGCTACATAATGGGTTTAATAACGCCGTTAAAACGCTTATTACTAATCAAGTATTTAGAGTGCCGTTTAGTCATTTAGAACGCGATGTAGCCACATTACAAAGTACGTTAATGCAAGGCGCTAAGCAGCAATGCAAACAGGTGTACGAACTTATAAATTTAAACGATGGGTATATTGAATACGCCAACTCATTATTTTTTAGAAACAAAGCCTGTTATTTAATTGGGCGCTGCATTGCTAAAAATGGCGACAATATGCCTTTTGCTATCGCTATTTTAAATACCGATGAGGGACTAAAGCTTGATGCTGTAATGATGGGCGCCGATCAATTAAGTTTATTATTTGGTTTTGCACGCACCTATTTTATGGTTGATACCGATAAGCCCGCACGTTATGTAGATTACTTAAGTGTGTTAATGCCACACAAACAACGCTTTGAGTTATTTAACGCCATTGGTTTTATAAAGCACGCCAAAACTGAGTTTTATCGGCACAAGGTTGATACGACTAAAAATAGTCCAGCCAACTTCAAGTATGTCACAGCACCAGGGACGCCAGGTATGGTAATGCTGGTATTTACTATTGAAGGGCTAGATTACGTTTATAAAGTAATTAAAGACAAATTTAGTGCGCCAAAAACAGCCACCAAAGCACAAGTGAAAGAAAAGTATAACTTTGTAAAACAAGCCGATAGGGTTGGTCGTTTGGTAGACACACACGAATTTAGATATTTAGCGTTTGATTTAAGCCGTTTTAGCGACGAGCTGCTTGAGCAGATGAAAAGCCAAATTGGTAGCAGCATGGTTATATCGGGCAAGGCACTTATTTTAAAGCACGTTTATGTTGAGCGTAAAATGACCCCGCTTAATTTATATATTACCCAATGCGATAACAAAACCTTAGAGAGAGTGATGCATGACTACGGTAAAGCAATTAAAGAATTAGCCGGTGCTAATATATTTCCGGGCGACATGCTAATGAAAAACTTTGGCGTAACGCGATGGGGGCGAGTGGTGTTTTACGACTTTGACGAAATTTGCCCACTAACCGATTGCAACTTTAGAGAGGTGCCACAAACCCAAAATGCACTTGAAGAGCTAAGTAGTAACTCGTATTTTGATATAGCTGAAAACGATATATTTCCGAGCCAATTTAAGGTATTTTTTAGCGCCAACGAGATTGCGTTTAATTATTTTAATAATGAGCACAGTAACTTGTTTTTAGCGAAGTTTTGGCAAGGTTGTCAGCAACAAGTACACAATGGTTATCTACCCGATGTTTATCCTTACAAACAAAGTTGGCGCTTTTGAGGTTGTTTGGATCTGTGTTCATCCCCATCTATATGTTATTACAGTTTTTAAACTTGGAGCAACAATGAAATATATTTCTCATGAAGATGGTAATCTTGCATTTAGTGAAACCGAAAAACCGGTTTTAAAGAGCCATGAAGTACTTGTTAAAGTTGCAGCAATAGGTGTAAACCGTGCAGACAGTATGCAGCGCCAAGGTAAATACCCGGCCCCTGCGGGAGATAGCCCTATTTTAGGTTTAGAGTGTGCCGGTGTTGTTAGCGATATTGGCGGTAAAGTCGATAGAGTTTGGCTTAATAAACGTGTTTTTGCCTTGTGTTCTGGTGGCGCTTACAGTGAATATGTAGCCGTTGATGCAAAACAGCTTATGGAATTACCCGATGATGTAACAATGGCTGAAGGCGCTGCAATAAGCGAAGTGTACCTAACAGCATTTGGCGCGTTATTTGAGCTTGGTAAATTGCAAAAAGGGCAAACAGCGCTTATTCATGCAGGTGCCAGTGGTGTGGGCGGTGCAGCAATTCAAATGGCTAAAAGCGCAGGTGCTACCGTAGTTATTACTGCCGGTACGGATGAAAAATGCCAACACGCAAAAGAACTCGGTGCCGATCATGCAATTAACTACAAAACCACCGACTTTGTAGAATATATGAAAGCAAATGAGTTAACAGCAAATGCAATTGTAGATCCTGTTTCGGGTAGTTACTTAAATAAAAATGCCGCTATTGCAGCGATGGATTGCCAAATTGTGATGCTTGCATTTTTAGATGGACGTTTTGCAGAGGTTGATTTTGCCGCGCTTTTACGCAAACGTATTTCGTTTCATGCCTCAACGCTTAGAAATCGTAGTATTGAGTTTAAACGCCAGGTGCGCGACGACTTTGTAGCGCGTTTTTACAATGATATTGCCACTAAAAAGTACGACTTTAACCTGTATAAAACATTGCCTTGGAGCGACGCAAACGAAGCTCATGCTATTTTAGAGCGTAATGAAAATGCTGGTAAAGTTGTTTTACTTGTAGAGTAACTCTTTAATTTTAGGGTTTAGCCCATATACTAAGCCCTATAAAAAACACTTAAGGTTTAATAATGAATCCAATACTAGCAATACTTAAAGAGCACAATGTAAGCGACGAAAAAGTAAAAGCATTGTTTGAAGCGTTTACTCAAAACCCAATGATGGCAATGGCGCTTGTTCAAGAGCTTGGTATTCCGCCAGAAAAACTACAGCAACTAATGGCAGTCGTAATGACTCAACCGCACCTTATTAAAGAAGCGACTGACGAACTTGGTTTAGATTTTGAAAAAGTAAGAGAAGCGAAAGAAAAACTAAATCAATAATTTGTTATGTCATGAAACAAAAATAAATAAAAAAGCATAAGTATTTACTTATGCTTTTTTAGTTGGCTTATTCTTTTATGACTACTCTTTTGGAAGTAGTACTGTGTCGATAACATGAATTACGCCGTTGCTTGCTTTTACATCAGCTTTTACAACTTTAGCGTCATTTATCATTACGCCCATGCTGTCGGCTTTAACCATAACTGATTGGCCTTGTAGTGTTTTCGCACTATCTACCTTCATTACATCGGCTGCCATCACTTTTCCAGACACTACGTGATAAGTTAATACCGCCGTTAGCTTATCTTTGTTTTCAGGCTTGAGTAACATTTCTACAGTGCCTTCAGGTAATTTAGAAAATGCAGCATCTGTTGGTGCAAAAATAGTAAAGGGTCCTTTACCTTGCAGTGTTTCAACTAAACCTGCGGCTTTAACAGCAGCAACAAGAGTAGTGAACGAACCATTTTCAACGGCTACTTCAACAACGTCTTTTTTCATACCATGATGATCAGCATAAGCCATTGTAGTAAATCCAAGGCTTGCAGTTGTAAACAATAATGCAGTAGTAATTTTCTTAAACATTTTATTTTCCTTTAAGTTAATACCCGTTGGTTTCGTTAAATGTTACGACGCTCTAAATTTAATCGATCAATTAAAATTAGTAGTCAACATGTTTTGTTACATCATTGATTGAACTGCAGCTAATTAGCAAAGTCATATAAACAGTTACTTAATTAAAGACTTGTTCAATTGAAGGGAATAGGCATGAAATTAGTTTATAAGTTTTGGAAAAATAACCGCTCTCTTATCGTATTTATTGCACTGATGAGCGTATTTAGAAGCGCTGTTGCCGATTGGTACGAAGTACCAACAGGCTCAATGAAACCGACCATTCAAGAAGGTGACAGAATACTTACCGATAAAATGGCCTACGATATTCGCGTCCCATTTACGCACATAAAATTACTTAAATTAGCGGATCCACAAGCTGGTGATATTATTGTTTTTGACTCACAAGCTGCCGATAACCGTTTAATTAAGCGTGTAATTGGTGTGCCAGGAGACACCGTTGCGCTTGAAAATAATGAGCTCATTATTAATGGTAAAAAACTTAATTATGCAGATCAGCGAAGCAACATAGACTCGCTTGATAAAATTGAAGATTTAAACGGATTAGAGCATTCGATAAGAGTGGCAAATATTCCTTCACGTTTATCGGGGTTTGATGCAATTACAATTCCTGATGATTATTACTTAGCAATGGGCGATAACCGCGACAATAGCGCTGACTCGCGTGTCATAGGTTTAATTCCGCGTAACGAGTTATTAGGAAAAGCAGAGCGCGTTATAGTGTCACTTGATTACGATAATTATTACCTACCAAGAAAAGATCGCGTATTGAAAAAGCTGAATTAATTAGTAGTAATTAATTTTGTATAGCGCCCAATCAAATTTTATGAGCGCACATTTGGCTATTTTATAAATAAAATAAACTGCCTATTTAGGCAGTTTACTTATATATTTTTTTACAAGCTTGGTAAGGTGGCTACGCTCTTGTTCGGTATTTAATACCTTACAAAAATCGCCACTTACTGCCGCGCCACAAGCACCTGCTTCAAACCATTGTGATAAATTATCTAAATTCACACCACCAACAGGTATTAATTGTGCTTCTGAAAATGGACCTGTTAATGCTTTAAAGTAACCAACGCCCATACTGCCTGCAGGAAATACCTTAATAATGTCTGCCTTATATTCAATTGCATTTGCTACATCGGTAGGTGTTAGCGCGCCCATTAATACTGGCAACCCGTGCTGGTGGGCAAGTTCGACAACCGATTTGTTGGTATTTGGCGTTACAATAAACTGCGCGCCTGCATCAATTGCTTGCTGAGCAAGGGTGGTGTTAATTATTGTGCCTGCACCAATAAGTGCGTTTTTATGAGCTGCGCGTGCTTTTGCTATTTCTTGCTCAAAGCCCGGTGTATTTGAGGTGATCTCGAGTGCGTTTATGCCCGCATTAACTAAACAATCAATTAATGGTGCTACGTCGCTTTGTTGTTTTAAGCGTAAGATTGCGAGTAACTTATATTGCTTGATTAGCGCACTGGTATTTAGTCTTTGGGTATCAAGGTTGCTGGTCATGGTTGTTGATCTAAAAAATATTTTAATACACTGATATTATTTAAATAATGCTTATAAAGCAAATAGGGAAGCCCATAAAAAAA
Organism: Pseudoalteromonas sp. GW168-MNA-CIBAN-0100; assembly: GCF_040309225.1. Lineage (NCBI taxonomy): Bacteria > Pseudomonadati > Pseudomonadota > Gammaproteobacteria > Alteromonadales > Pseudoalteromonadaceae > Pseudoalteromonas > Pseudoalteromonas sp. GW168-MNA-CIBAN-0100. Next base: position 161,697 of record NZ_JBEOOL010000004.1, read on the forward strand.
CCGCTGATGTATCAGCGGTTTTTATTGTATGAGTAATATTACATTACGCGCATACCAGGCTCTGAGCCGTCATCTGGGTTAAGAATATAAATTTCTTTTCCGCCAGGACCTGCTGCTAATACCATGCCCTCAGACATACCGAAGCGCATTTTACGAGGTTTAAGGTTAGCGACCATAACGGTTAACTTACCTTCAAGATCCTCTGGTGCGTAAGCTGATTTAATACCTGCAAACACTTGGCGAGTTTCGCCGCCTAAATCAAGTGTTAGCTTAAGTAGTTTATCAGCGCCTTCTACGTGCTCTGCTTTAGCAATTTTAGCTACGCGTAAGTCTACTTTTGCAAAGTCATCAAATTCTATTTCGTCGCTAATCGGCTCTTTTGCAAGTGGGCTGTTAGGGTCAATAGTTACTTTTGGCGCTAAGCTTTCTTTAGATTCTTCAACCATTTTATTTACTTTATCCATTTCAACACGCTGCATTAACGGTTTAAATTTATTGATAGGGTGGCTTACGAGTGCACTTTGAACGCCGTCCCATGCAAGGTCGTCATTTAAAAATGCTTGTACGTTGTCGGCCATTTCTGGTAGCACTGGTTTTAAGTAAGTAATTAAAACGCGGAACAAGTTAAGACCAAGAGAACACACTTCGTGTGCTTCTTGTTGCTTAGTTTCGTCTTTAATTAATACCCAAGGTGCTGCGCCATCAATAAATTGGTTTGCTTTGTCGGCAAGCGCCATTATTTCGCGAATTGCACGGCTGTAATCGCGGTTTTCGTAGTGTGTTGTAATGCTAGGTGCAGCCGCTTGAAACTCTGCTAACAGCTCTGGTTGCATAATTGTGCTGCTTAGCTTGCCATCAAACTTTTTAGTAATAAAGCCAGCACAACGGCTCGCTATGTTTACTACTTTACCTACTAGGTCCGAATTTACGCGTTGTGCAAAGTCTTCTAGGTTTAAATCAAGGTCAACAATACCGCTGCTTAATTTTGCTGCGTAGTAGTAACGTAAGTACTCTGGGTTTAAGTTATCTAAATAAGTACGCGCTTTAATAAACGTACCCTTTGATTTAGACATTTTTTCGCCATTTACAGTAACAAAACCATGAGCGAATACGTTAGTTGGCTTTCTAAAGTTAGCGCCTTCTAACATTGCTGGCCAAAATAAGCTGTGGAAGTAGATAATGTCTTTACCAATAAAGTGATAAAGCTCAGCGTCTGAACCTTCAGCCCAAAACTCATCAAAGTTGATGCCTTTTTTATCACATAGGTTTTTAAAGCTCGCCATGTAACCAATAGGTGCATCTAACCAAACGTAGAAGTATTTGCCCGGTGCATTTGGAATTTCAAAACCAAAGTAAGGCGCATCACGGCTAATATCCCACTGCTGCAGGCCATCGGTAAACCATTCGTCTAGCTTGTTAGCCATTTCTTGTTGAATAGTGCCCGAGTGTAACCACTCTTTTAGCATGCCTTCAAATGCTGGCAGGTCAAAAAAGTAATGCTCAGAATCTTTAAGTACAGGCTCAGCGCCCGACATTACAGAACGTGGGTTGATTAAATCTGTAGGGCTGTATGTAGCACCACACGAATCACAACTGTCGCCGTTTTGGTTTTCAGACTTACACGTTGGGCAAGTACCTGTTACAAAACGATCGGGTAAGAAAATACCTTTTTCAGGGTCGAATAATTGCGAAATAGTGTGCTTTTTAATATGACCGGCATCGTTTAGGCGGTTATAAATAAGCTCGCTTAATTCTTTATTTTCTTGGCTGTGTGTGCTGTGGTAGTTATCAAATTTGATATTAAAGTCAGCAAAGTCGCGTTGGCGCTCTATGCTGACTTGTTTTACCGCTTCTTCAGGCGTGATCCCTTGCTTTTGCGCATTAAGCATAATTGGTGTGCCGTGGGCATCGTCTGCGCAAACATAATAAGCTTCGTGGCCCTGTAGTTTTTGAAAACGTGACCAAATATCAGTTTGAATATATTCCAATAAATGACCTAAGTGAGTAGGGCCATTTGCATAAGGTAATGCGCTGGTAATCAGGATCTTTCGCTGCGTCATAATCATTCCGAATTGAGGATAAAACGCCGTTTTTATTATACAAACGGCAATTATCATTAATTTATCTACAAGCTATCTGCTTAGAGTGCGCACAGCTTATGGATTTTTATTAATTGACTGGTGTTAATGCCCTGAATGTTACATAATTCCGTGGCACTTTTCATCAAAGAAACGCTATTTAATTGCTATGTTTGGACTGTCGAAACTATTCTCTTCTAAATCGGTGCAAAAACAACCGATTATTACTGCCTTAGCGGCATATCGTAGTGCGGCTTTTGCCGTCGGTATTGACGAAAGCTTCATTGATACTATTACTCAAAATGACGATAAATCATTACACATTAAATTAACCCTGCCATTTGCTGGGCAATCAGAAATACCTTTAGTTGAGCAACACGTAAGTGAAAGCTTAAATGTGCCTGTAACAATTAGCGCCAAGGTTATCATTAAAGAGGCAGCTAAGTTTAAGGCGATTAAACATATTGTGCTTATTGCCTCAGGCAAAGGCGGAGTAGGTAAATCGACTACTGCTGTTAACTTGGCGGGCGCCCTTAAAAACGAAGGCGCAAAGGTGGGTATTTTAGATGCTGATATTTATGGCCCATCTATTCCAATGCTTTTAGGCTTGGTGGGCGCAGAGCCCGTCACTAAAGATAACAAACAGCTACAGCCTTTTGATGCAAACGGCATTAAAGCGCAGTCAATTGGCTTTTTAGTCCCAAGCGATGATGCCACAGTATGGCGCGGGCCAATGGCGTCAGGCGCACTTAGCCAATTGCTTAACGAGACTGATTGGGGCGAGCTTGATTACTTAATTGTAGATATGCCACCGGGCACTGGTGATATTCAACTTACAATGAGCCAAAAAGTACCCGCGAGCGGCACTGTTATTGTCACTACGCCGCAAGACTTAGCCCTTGCCGATGCGCAAAAAGGCATTGCTATGTTTAATAAAGTAAACGTGCCAGTGTTGGGCTTAATTGAAAACATGAGTTATTACATTTGCAGCCACTGCGGTGAAGCTAACCACGTATTTGGTAAAGACGGCGCACAAAAACTTGCGCACAAGCACGGCGTACCTGTACTTAGCCATATTCCTCTTGCAATAGATATACGCGAGTATTCTGAGCAAGGAAAACTTATTGCCAACGATAACGACGCGGCAATAAGCAAAACATACAGCGCAGCAGCGAGGCTTATAGCCAGCACGCTCTATTATCAACAGCATCACAATGCGATTGAAATTGTGATTACAGAAGATTAGTAAATAATGAGACTTTCAGACACACATATTAATGAATACCTAAGCGATGGTCGCATTGTTATTGAGCCTGCGCCAACAAGCGATATGATTTCAGGTGTTACTGCAGATTTACGTTTAGGTAATAAATTTAGAACCTTTAATGCGCACAACGCAGCATACGTTGATTTAAGTGGCCCAAAAGATCAGTTAAATAAAGCCATGGAATCAATCATGAGTGAAGAAATAGTGCTTGATGAAGGTGAAGCATTCTTTTTACACCCAGGCGAGCTTGCACTTGCTATAACACACGAAAAAGTAACTCTGCCAGCAGACATAGTAGGGTGGCTAGATGGACGCTCATCGCTTGCGCGTTTAGGTTTAATGGTGCATGTAACGGCGCACCGAATAGACCCAGGTTGGAGTGGTAATATTGTGTTAGAGTTTTACAACTCAGGTAAATTACCACTGGCGCTTCGCCCACTGATGAAAATTGGTGCTATGAGCTTTGAAATGCTATCAGGTCCATGCGAAAACCCATACAACATCCGTAAAGATGCCAAATATAAAGATCAAAACAGCGCAGTAGCAAGTCGTATTAGTGACGATAAGTAATCACCAAATATAGACTTTACTCGTCTATCTTATGAAGCGCATAACCCAGTAGTTCAAAGTACTGGTTAAGCGCTTCATTTGCTTTATTAATATGCTCAATATTTGGGTATATTAAATTACTACTTTGTAAGCCGCCTACCAAAAAGCTATTTTTTATACTTGAATGCCGTTCAATACAGGCTTCAAAACAACGTGCTGCTAACTCCTCTGGCATACTCATATAATTCATATTGTGAGCCTTATCGTGTTCTATGCATGTTTGTACAAAGCTATTTGCATCAACGCCGTGCTCATCTAAAAATACATTTTTATAAAAACTGTTCAAAGCATTATTAAGTGGGTGCGATAAATTAGGCGTGTTTGAAAGCCATAATTTGGAGGCAAAACCAAATCGTGGTTTTGCTGCAAATAAATGCTCGCTTATATGATGATCAAACGCATGAAACCATTCGTGAGCAAGTGCACCACCGCCTGCATTTTTTGCAAGGGCAAGCGTTTGAGAGGCTGCATTATAATGCGCTTGTACACCTTTTTGACCGCCATGACCAAATGCAAAATTAAGTTTGCCACGAAGACCAATAGCTTTGGGCGGTAAATGCAGTATTTGTGCAAGGTCGGCCAGTGCATCGTAAATTAAATTAGCGCTAATGTAGCGCTCTTCTTTAGTTACCCATTTACCGACGACCATTGACCTAAAGCCAAAGGTATCTCTTATATCGCTAAAGTCGACTTGGTCGTCAAAGCGATAGTCGGGGCCTTGGCGAGTAAAGCCACGTTTTAGCCTGTTAGGGTAGTTACGCATTGCAAGTTTCATATAGTAACGAATTTAATCTAAGTAACGTGCTTTTACGTGCTCGGGCATGTGTTGGGTTTGTTTTTGTATTAATTCATCAAGCACATTATAAAGTGGTGCAGGATTTAACTGCTCTATTAAAAACAAACTATGCGCTAAGGCTTCAAGTGTGGATAGGCTGTCGGCCCTAGGGGCTTTACGAATAGCATAACGATTTTTAGGTAACTGTTTAAAACTGACCGTTTTGAATTGATTTAGCAATGTGGTGAGCTGCAAAATTTTGTAGGCTTTTTTCCATGTACCATCAACCACGATTAAATGGGTGATGTTTTTTATATTAGATTGCTCAGCGCTATCGTCTAAATTTACAGCATGTTCGTTAGGGTAGAGCAAAACAGTTGAGCTTACTGGCAGTGATTTAAGAATAGTAAAGTCATCATTATTTTCACCTTTGATTATTTGGCAATCAGTTAGACATAAATTGAGTAGCTTAGCGGTATTTTTTGCTATTTTTTCTTCGCTTGGGTGCTGTAGAATAATAACCGTAACGTTGTTGTTTATGTTTGTAATTGCGCTGCAAATACAGGTGTTTAGTGCAAAGTTACAATGATTACAAAGTGTGCGTGCCATTTAATAAACTTTTTGTTGCCAGTATGATCTTCATAATTATACATTTATAAGGTAATTAAGTTGGTTTTTTTTACGCATCAATATAAAGTAGTACTATTAAACTGTAATTTACATGGATTGTTTCAAGGGCTTAAAATATGACAGAAATAAATATAGATACATCAGCATTAGAGAGTATGGAATCGTTATTGGGTGAGCAGTTTGCTGATACACTTGATTTTTGCTGCTCAGAGTTTGAACGTTTAGGCTCAGAAGTTTTAGCAACCATTGGTAAAGACAAAGAAGCGGCTATTCGCCACTCTCACAGCTTAAAATCTAACGCAGCGCAGTTTGGGGCTTCAAGCCTTGCTGAGGTATCTCGCGTTATTGAACAAAATTTAAACCTAGATAACTTAGCTGAAGCCATCGACGCATCTAATAGCTTAATGGCTCAAGTAACAGGCTCTCAAGCTAAGCTAAATGAATGGTTAGCATCTCGTTAATTATTGAAACTGAAACGTGAATTTATTTCAGTATTAAGCGCTTAAATACACTGGCATTTTATGCCTTTACTAGGTTAGTCTAAAGATTCACTAGTCGAGGTAAAAATGTCTGATATTAAAAAGAGTCACAAATTAGAAGGTGTATGTTATGACATTCGTGGGCCGGTTTTAGCACAAGCTAAAAAAATGGAAGACGAAGGTCAAAAAGTATTAAAATTAAATATAGGTAATCCGGCCGCCTTCGGTTTTGATATGCCAGAGGACATGCACCGCGATATTATCCGCAACTTATATTCAGCCCAAGGTTACTGTGACTCTAAAGGCCTCTATTCAGCCCGCGTGGCTATTTATCAACACTACCAACAACGTGGATTACATAATTTAGATGTAGATAACATTTATATTGGTAATGGCGTAAGCGAACTTATTCAGATGATCACCCAAGCGCTATTAAATAATGGCGACGAAGTGCTTATTCCTGCTCCAGATTATCCACTTTGGACTGCTTCGGTCACGTTATCGGGTGGTAATCCGGTACATTATTTATGTGATGAAGAGCAAGATTGGTTTCCGGACATTGCAGATATAAAAAGTAAAATCACTTCAAAAACAAAAGCATTGGTATTAATTAACCCTAATAATCCAACCGGTGCGGTTTATAGCGACGACTTGTTAATGCAATTAATCGATATCGCACGCGAACACAAATTACTGTTATTGAGCGATGAAATTTACGAGAAGATTTTATACGATGGTATAACGCATACTTCAATCGGCTCACTTTGCGACGATGTGCCTATTATTACTTTTAATGGTTTAGCAAAAACATACCGTGCAGCGGGGCTGAGAATGGGGTGGATGGTTTTGAGCGGTCGTACCTCGGTAATGGATGATTTACGCAAAGGCCTAGAAATACTTTCATCTATGCGTTTGTGCGCAAATGTACCTGCACAATATGCAATTCAACAGGCGTTGGGTGGCGTGCAATCAATTGATAGTCTAATAAACCCGGGTGGGCGCTTATATGAGCAGCGTGATATTGCATGGCGTGGATTAAATGCTATTGAAGGCATTAGTTGTAAAAAACCTAAAGGCGCGCTCTATGCGTTTGCTAAAGTTGATACAGCACTTTTTAACGTTAAAGATGATGAAAAGATGATGTACGATTTGCTAAAAGCCGAAAAAATATTACTTGTACATGGCAGGGCGTTTAATTGGCCCGAGCCGGATCATTTTAGGTTGGTATTTTTACCAAGCAAAGATGATTTATCCGATGCGATGTTAAAAATGAAGCGCTTTTTTAAAGACTATCGCCAAGTATAGTTATTAAAAAAATAATAAAAAAACGAGCCAAATTTGGCTCGTTTTTGTTTTAAACGTCAATAGACATAACTATTTAATACGCTTTATCTACACGCACTGTGTTGTCGTTCAAGTACACTAATCTTACGTTATCGCCTTTGCTAAAGCGCATTGATTGGTCCTGATCTTGAACAACCATAAACTGGTCGCCATTTTCAACTTGTATTAATAACTCTACAAAGTGATTTTGCTGATAATGACTTTGCTGCTGCCTATTATGTGCAACACTGCCGCCAATTACCGAACCTAATATTGTTGCTACTGTACGGCCGCTACCACCACCAAACTGGTTGCCTACTACGCCACCGAGTAATGCACCGCCAAAGGTTTTCCAGCCGTTGTTTTTGTCTTGAATGATTTCTTGCTCGGTAATATTGCGTACCGATTTTACGTCACCAAATAAAACTTGCTGCACAGGGACTGCTTTATTGCGCTCGTATTTAGCAAACGTAGGCGCGCTTATTGTAAGTAAAGCGCACATAATTACAGTAATTGCTTTCATAACTTGCTCCTTTTATACCAACCTGCATAAATCTTTGATCAATTTAACGAATTAAATTGCGCTATAACGTCGTTAAAAATTTTTTATTTTGAACAACTAGATACAAAAATTTTTGCCTAGTACTAGCGTAATTTTCTTAACGTTAAATAGACCCCATATATAAGCAGATTGGTATTAGCTACCAGCCAAAGGTTGATTTTTCTTTCGTTTTACGAATTTCAGTTTCGTCGGCCCACTCAACTAGGCCGCTTTCCATATCCATTAAACGCATTGTAAATTTATAGTATACGTCTGATTTATCGGCATTTGATTTAACAATACTTGATAAGTTTCCATATAACATATATTGCGCACCAATTTGTTTACCAAATGCAACGGCTGTTGCAGGGTTAACAAGAGCATCTTCATTTTGAAACGTTAATTGCTCACGTACTGACTCAACACGGGTCATATCTACAAAACGGAACTTACCGCTGCGTAGCATTTGTGTTGAGATTGAATCGGTGATTGATTCTGTATCAATGTGCTCGCTGGTTTTATTTTTAATACGCTCAACAAATACTACAGGGCGTTTATTAGCGGTCATTGTGCCAACAACAGGTGAGCTGAGTAATGAGTCGGTCATTTGGCTCGCTACTTTTTGTAAGTCGGTAGAACCAAAATTAATATCTGTTGTTTCTACTGCTTGTGCATCGCCATAACTTACTACGGCTTTATTAGCACAGCCACTTAATACTAAAGCGCTTAGGCCAACTAAAGCGTAAGTTGATGCTGTTTTAAATTTGTTACTGATTATCATGGTTGTTTCCTTTAATCTTTAAATTCTTGTGATTCGGTAGACACTTCTCTTACTGCTAAAGAAAAGGTAACCGCATCAGAGCTCGGTGCTAAGCCCGGTAATTGTGTTTTTGCAAAACCAAATAAGGTGAGTGCTTGCCAAGGTGAATGATTGCCTTTAATAACAAAGCCGTCTTTATCAAACCAATTAAACTGATACTGCAAATATTGTGATTTTTTATACTGGCTCGAAAGTGTCACTACTACATCGGTTAACTGGTTGGTTTGACGTGTTTTCACATCAGTAATGGCCAGCTTTTTACCAAGCTCTGGGTTATCTACACGTAATTGCTCATTAAACTGGTTTTTATTTTGTTCAACAGAAATACCCGATGTAACCGGTTTGCTGGAACATGCACTGAGCATTAAAACTGCTAATAATGGCGCTATGTATTTCATGATGGCTCCTAAAGTTGAACTACGTGGTAATTAAAGTAGTTATTAGCGGAGGTTAAGTAAATTAACGTTAACCCTTGCTTACTAACGGTAAAATTTATAGGTGCTTGTGTGCCTATATGCAGAGAATGCTCACCTGTATTTAGGCTTTGCCTTGCAACACTTATTTGATTTGGAAGTGTAAGCCAGCTACGTGTATCAGCTTGCTCAGACGCCAAATTATAAATATTAGCAAGTATGTTACCTACATCACCGGCACTGCGAGCAAGTTCTGCACGCACTTTCTCTTTAGCTACTAATCTAAGTACTTGGCGAGCTACTTTTGCAGGTATTTGATCTTCTAATGTTTTTGCTGCAAGAGCTTCAATGTGTACTAATGGGCTCAGCTCTAAGCTTTGTGCATCTATGTTTATATTATTAAGGCGGTGCACATAGGCATTATCTTTATATACTGGCATTGCAAGGCTGTAAAAGCGTGCATCGCCGCGTGATGAATAAATTGGTAAGCGCAGTTTAAATTCATCTTGTTTTGGTACTAAGCCTTGTTCAAATAAAACAATTACTTCGCCTTGTGTTGCAGAAATAGTGGGTGCATCACTAAAACGTTTTTTAAATTCGCTTAGGTCTTGGTCAAACCCTTGTTTTTTAGCAAGGCGCATTACGTCCTGCTGTAAATAAATATTGTTAGGTTGTATAGCCAGTGCTTTTTTATAATCAATATAAGCATCGTCATACTGTTTAGCACTTTGGTAAAGCAAAGCAGATAAATAAAATGTGTAGGCATTTTGAAAGCCATTTTTTACATCTCTGGTCACATTGCCCATGCTAGGGTAGTGCTGCTGCGCTTCCTTAACTGTTGAGTCGCCATCTGTTTTATTTTCGCTTAGTGCATCAACTTGTACTTTATTAGCGCGGCGAATTTCGACCAAAGCGCCTTCTACATCATTTTTATACACGTAGTTAAGTGCTTTATAACTATGAAGCATACTCATTTCGTAAGCCGGTGGCACATAAGTTATGGCTGAGTCGTTAGTAAATAACGCATTGCTTTGCTCAAGCCCCGCACTTACTTGTATTTTGGCGGCTTCACGTTTTTTTTGCATTTGCGTATACACGTTCTCAAATTTACTTTGTGCCTCTTGTGGCGTATTGGCTAAGTCGTTTAAGCGAGCTTGCTCAAGTTGGTTGAGTAAGTAGCTGCTGTGCATGGTGCTATTATCGGCAATAAGGGATTGCGCTTCTTCGATGTTATTTTTCTCGATCGCATTTCTTATTGGTGTCATTTGCGTGGCATAGTCATTAAATAGGTCATTAAAGCCCATTGTGCTACACCCACTTAAAATACAACAAAAGCTTAAAATTATACTTAGGCGCACTGCGCACTCCTCTCAATTCACCTGTATACATTAACATATTGTTTTTAGCTAAATGTGTGAAATATTGTAAAAAATCGTAGAGTAAAACTGCCTGCTAATAAAGAAATATAAAATGACATTGGTGAACAAAGTGTGAATTTTCTTGTTGGGTAACAATATTGAAATGCTTAAGGTACTTTATTGGTCTTATTGAATACAATGATCCCTAAAGCGTAACGATAAATGAATTTTTTAAATGAAGTAATTGCTACTCACTAAGTCGTATACGAAAAATACTAAAAGGATATCTTGTGTTGTAGACACCGTATTTTGCAAATGCGGCTAAGGTTTGAGTATAAATGATCTAATTTATTAAAACTAAATACTCTCTTTGCACAGTTATACCAATCCTGTTTAAATGTGCTGCTCAGTAAGCTGTTTTATTGGCGCTTATGACAATGTTTTGAGCTTAGTAGGTTAATTAGTTAATTAATTGAAATAACGCTGTAATTTGTTTTTATTGCTAAGGAATTTTTTTGAAAGCTACGTTGTACACAATCATTGCTTTAATTGCGTTTGCTGCAAACTCTCTTTTTTGCAGAATGGCTTTAGCCGAAGGCTATATAGATGCTTGGAACTTTACAGTTATTCGCTTACTCAGTGGTGCTGCGTGTTTGGGTATTATAATGGCTATCTATACTCATAATTTAAAACGAAAAGGCACATTTAACCCCGCTATTTTAAGTGATAAAGGAAGCTGGCGAAGCAGTATAAGCCTTTTAGTTTATGCACTTTGTTTTTCGATTGCATACGTAGAGCTGGATACAGGCACCGGTGCATTGATTTTGTTTTCAGCCGTGCAACTCACTATGATTGGCTGGGGCATATATCAAAAAGAGCAGTTGAGTGTGCTTCAGTGGTGCGCGTTTATAGTAGCGCTAGGTGGGTTTGTATATCTAATGCTGCCATCTGCTGCTGTACCGTCATTATTAGGTGCATCACTTATGGCACTCAGTGGTGTGGCATGGGGTATTTACAGTATTCGCGGTAAAGTGTGCGTATCGCCACTGCGTACTACCGGGTTTAACTTTATAAGAAGCTTAGTGGCTATCCCTGTTTTATTACTTGTTGGTATGAGTTATTTAAAAAATATGAGTATTGAAGGGGTTTTGCTTGCGTGTGCCTCGGGTGCGATAGCTTCTGGAATTGGTTACAGTGTTTGGTATGTGGCTATGCCACTGCTTAAAAGTACCCAAGCTGCTGTTGTGCAGCTTTGTGTACCTGTACTAGCTGCCATTGCAGGGGTTTTGTTTTTATCAGAGCAGGTAACAATGGAATTTATTGTAGCAAGCTCATTAATATTAGGCGCTGTGCTGGTATTTATCTTAAATAAAAAGAAGGTGTGATACCACTTAAACAAGTTCTTTATGGCGGACTAACGTTCGTTACAAAGCGTGTATAAATAGCGGGTAAGTTATCAAGTATTGCCTGCTTACCCTGTAGTTCACTGTTTTTTATGCATTCAAAAAGTACTTGTTCGCTAAGCTTATTCACTAATAATTGCGATTGCTTAATATGGCTTATATGCCAAAGCTCAGGTGCGACACCACCTAAATCATGCTGGTAAGGGCGATAAAAGCCAAATTTATCTAAGTTAGTATCAAGCCAATTACTTAAAGGCGCAAACGGCCCACCTTGCAGGTATTCATCAGGTGTTAGCTGTAGTTTATAATCATCACTTACCGCAGCTTTATCAAACACGTCTAAATCGGTGCCTAAATGGTGCCTGCTTGCCCCAGGTAATGCAGAGTAGAGCATTATTGCTATGCATTTATCTACATCATTTAATTTAGTTAAATCTACAATCTCTTGCTGTTTATTGAAAACAGGTCGAATCCCTAAAAACTTATTATTCCAAATAATTGATTGACGATCAAAATCGCGAAAGCTTGATGCAATAGTAAGCTCAAATCCCGCTTTTTGTGCTGCACTTTGCAGCGCTAAAAAGTCGCTAATAATAGCGCTGTGCAAGCGATGATTTTGTATATCAGTTAAATGTGTATCACTTTGCCCTGTGATACACATTATCGATGTGGGTTGAGTAACATCCATTATGCTAAAAGTTGCTCTAATATTTGCTCGTAAATGTCGGTAAGGGCTATTAAATCATCGGTACTTACGCATTCATCTACTTTATGAATAGTGGCGTTACGTGGGCCAAGTTCAATTACTTTAGCGCCAGTTTGTGCAATAAAACGACCGTCAGATGTGCCGCCAGTGGTTTCTAAATTGGGTGTTAAGCCGGTTACTGATTTAATCGCTTTAACTGTGGCATCAACAAGCGGGCCGTGCTCGGTAATAAAAGGTAAGCCATTTACTATCCAGCTTAATTCATAATTTAAGTCATGCTTTTGTAGAATGTCATTTACACGTTGCTGTAATTGCTCATGCGTTACTTGCGTGCTAAATCTAAAGTTAAACTGTACTTCTAGTTCACCCGGGATCACATTACCCGCACCCGTGCCACCATTAATATTCGAAATTTGAAAGCTGGTGGCGGGGAAGTATTCGTTGCCGTTATCCCACACCGTTTGGCTAAGCTCAGTAAGTGCAGGCGTTGCTAGATGAATTGGGTTTTGTGCTAAATGTGGGTAGGCAACATGACCTTGTACGCCTTTAACCGTTAGGTAAGCGGTAAGTGAGCCTCTTCGGCCATTTTTAACAACATCGCCTAATACATCTCGTGATGAGGGTTCGCCTACTAGGCACATATCTATTTTTTCACCACGGGCTTCTAGTGTATCTATTACACGTGTTGTGCCGTTTATAAACGGTCCTTCTTCGTCAGAAGTGATTAAAAAAGAAATAGAGCCTTTATGATCTGGATGTTTAGTAACAAAACGCTCTGTTGCTACAAGCATTGCGGCTAATGAGCCTTTCATATCGGCAGCACCACGCCCGTGTAATAGGCCGTCTTTTATTAATCCTGAAAACGGCGGGTGTTGCCAATTTTTTTTAGGGCCTGTTGGTACAACGTCGGTGTGACCAGCAAAACAAAAGTGCGGCGATTGTGTGCCTTTTCGAGCCCAAGTATTAAGTGTGTCGGTAAAAAATAATGATTCTATATTAAAACCAACCGCAGCAAGGCGATCGTTCATCATTTGTTGGCAGCCAGCATCTTCGGGCGTTACCGATTCGCGTTGGATTAGCGCTTGGGCGAGTTGAATTACGTCATTAGTCATTATTTAAAAATCTCGTCGTATTGGGCTGCTTTAAAACCTAAATGGTAACTGCCATTGTTTACCAGTACTGGACGTTTGATCATGGCAGGTTGTTCAACCAACAATGGGATAGCACTTTCTTTAGTTAGACTCTGTTTTTGCTCATCAGTTAATGCGCGATAAGTTGTTCCACGTTTATTAACGAGTTGTTCCCAATCGAGCTTGTCTGCAAAATCACTCACCATTTGCTCATTTACGCCATCTTTTCGGTAGTCATGAAACGTAAATTCGATGTTGTTATCGGTTAAATGTTTTTTAGCTTTTTTTATCGTATCGCAGTTGCTAATGCCGTATAGAGTGATCATAAATCTAGTTCTTCTTAATAATAGTTAATAGTGTGTCTTCACCCGCATTTACATGCGAATGCGAGTAATGAAATGTGCCAAGGTTATGGCCGTTTAGTAAAATTAAACTAGCAAGCATTGGAGTATCAAGTTCTCGTAAATCAAAATAAGCAAGGCGTTGACCTTTGCATATTTTGCTACCATTGAGTTGCGCAATATGGGTATGCGTAATTGATTGCGAATCAAAAATAGTTAAGTTAATTAAGGCTTTTAGACCATTATTAGCTTGTAGAATAAACTCAGTACCTGCATTTTTTACTTGTAATAAAGTTCCATCAAACGGTGCTAAAATTTTATGACTTGTTAGTTGCACCATAATACCAGGGCCCAGAGTGCCAAAACGAAAAAAAGGTTCTGGGTGCTCTTTCAGTTCAATTACTTTACCTGTAAATGGGCTGGTAATATTTATTGCATTAAGAGGCGTTTTATTTTGAGCTAAATAGTCAATTTTTTGAGCTTTCATAAGTTAATTTACCACCACGTTATAACCCTCTTTTTTTAAAGCGGAAATAGCATTTTCTGCAGTGTGTTTTTTTATGAGAATATAATCAGTATCGTAGGTTGAGATTGAAAAGATAGAAATTTTAGCGCGCGCTAATACCCCTGAAATATTAGCCATAATTCCGGTTAACGAAAAGCCAAGTGGACCTACAACCTCTAAAGCTTGCCAGTCGGGTTCGGTATCCAGGCTTTTTACTTCAAAATCGCTTGGGCATACAATTGAAAGTTCATCATGGGTTTTAGAAATAAAAAACAAAGATTGCTTTAAAAGTGCCGCAGGTATGTCGGCATCTACATCTAAACTGTGTATAGATAAAATGGTGCTGTGTAATTGTAATGTTTGTTTTGACATTAAAAGCCTGCGAACAGCAATATTGATAGCTTTATAGTATAGATTATTGGCTTTAAATTAAAGGTGTAACAACGACTAACTCAGCAGTAAATAAGTAGATAAAAGAAGGGGGTAAAAACTTACCCACAATTTCTGTGGATAAGTATGGGGGTTGCAGGGTATAAATAACCTAACTAGTTAATTATTAAATAAATAATAGCTAGGCTATAAAAAGCACACGTTACGTTTAATGAGTAATTAGCGCTTCTGCTTGAGCTGCCTGAATGGCAGTTAAGGCGATTGTATACACAATATCATCAACTAATGCACCACGGCTTAAATCGTTCACAGGTTTACGCATACCTTGCAGCATAGGGCCAATACTTATCAAGTCGGCACTACGTTGTACTGCTTTATACGTGGTATTACCCGTATTTAAATCTGGGAATATAAATACGGTCGCTTTACCGGCTACAGGGCTGTTAGGTGCTTTTTTAAGTGCTACGTTTTCCATTATAGCGGCATCGTATTGTAGTGGGCCGTCGATAATTAAATCAGGACGTTTTTGTTTTGCTATTTTTGTGGCTTCACGTACTTTTTCAACATCGGCACCTGTACCAGAAGTGCCCGTGCTGTAGCTGATCATGGCAACACGCGGCTCTATGCCAAATGCAGCTGCAGAGTCGGCAGATTGAATCGCTATGTCTGCAAGTTGTTCAGCATTTGGGTCTGGGTTAATCGCACAGTCACCGTAAACTAATACTTGGTCAGGCAGTAGCATAAAAAATACAGATGATACTAGTGATGACCCTGGTGCTGTTTTAATTAATTGCAGTGGTGGGCGAATTGTATTTGCCGTAGTGTTTACTGCACCCGATACTAAACCGTCTACTTTACCTTGCTCAAGCATCATTGTACCCAGTACGACGTTATCTTGTAGTTACTCTTGTGCTACTACGGCAGTTAGGCCTTTGCTTTTACGAATTTCGACCATAGGCGCAATATAATCATTAATAATACTTTTTGGCTCGATAATACTTACATGTTCGTTTAGCTCAATACCTTGCTGCTGTGCAATGCGCATTATTTCTTCGCGATCGCCTAGTAATATAGTCTTAGCAATTCCGCGTTGACCACAAATAGCAGCCGCTTTAATTGTACGAGGTTCATTACCTTCTGGTAGAACCACGGTTTTACCTGCTTTACGCGCTTTAGTGGTAAGTAAGTAACGAAATGCGGGTGGTGATAACTTACGAGTTTTACCTACACTTTTAGCTAGAGTATCTAGCCAGCTTGAATTGATATGCTCTGCGTTGTGATCTTTTACTTTTTCAATACGTTGGTCATCATCATTTGGTACTTCCATATTAAAGTTATGCAGTAGTAATGATGTACGCCACGTGTCTGAATCGGTTGCGAGTATTGGTAAGCCGGTTTGCATGGCTTGCTCACACAAGGCCATAATACGTGGCTCTGGCTCAAAACCACCGGTGAGTAATATAGCGCCAAGTTTAGTGCCGTTCATAGCAGATAAGCACGCAGCAACAAGTATGTCAGAGCGATCGCCCGGTGTTACTAATAAAGCGCCTGGCGTAAAATAATTTAAAATATTTGAAACCGTACGAGCACAAAAAGTAATACGGCGCAGACGACGATGAAGCATATCGCCTTCGTTAATAATCGTGGCTTTTAAGTATGCGCTTAAGTCTTTTACGCGCGGGGCTACTAAGTCAAAATCCCACGGGATTGCACCAAGTAACATAAACGGATTTTTTTTAAAAATAGGCAGGGAGGCTAAACGATTTAACTCGTTTTCAAGCTCTTCAGGTTTATAGGCATCGACTAAATCGGCGCGTGCACGACCTTCTTCATCAAGTGGCGCATTTACTTTATTAAAAATACAGCCCAGTACGCGAGGATGATCGATACCACCGTAGTTACCTGCTGCAATTTCAAGGCGGTCTTCTATTTGAGTAATGGTGTAATTACCTGGGGTAAGTACAAATACAATTTCGGCGCCGAGTGTTTGCGCAATTTCGCGGTTTACACGCCCAGCATAAGGTTGGCGACGAGTAGGTACCATACCTTCAATAATAGCGACTTCGTCGTCGTTTATTTTACTTTCAAAGCGTTCAACAATTTCCTCTAGTAGGTCATCACCTTTACCGTCGCCAATCATTTGCTCAGCATAATCAAGTGCAAAAGGCATTGGTGGGTTAATAGGTGAGCCTTGAGTGACTATTTGCGTTGATTTTTCAGGGCCTGTTTCACCTGAACGTGGCTGAGCTATTGGTTTAAAAAAGTTAACTTTAACTGTTTTTTGTTCAAGTGCACGCACTAAACCAACTGATACCGACGTTAAACCCACACCGGTAGAAACAGGAATTAACATAATACGACGTGCCATATTAAAGCTCCTTTACAATATTTGCAGCATCAAGGGCAATAACCCATTCTTCATTAGTTGGCATTACTACTGCTTTGACGTGTGAATTTTTACAGCTAATAACGCCTTCTTGACCAAAGCGCGCATTGAGGTTGGCTTGCGGATTACAATTAATACCTAAAAAGGCAAGTTGTGTAATTACTTTTTCACGAATAATATCTGAGTTTTCACCAATACCACCAGTAAATATAACAGCATCAAGGCGCTGTAATGGCACCATATACGCCGCGATTTGTTTTGAAAGTCGGTAGCAAAACATTTCAATTGCGAGTATCGCTTTTTTATTCCCGGCCAAAGCGGCTTCTTCAATGGTACGGCAATCGTTAGAAAGCTCGCTAATACCTAACAAGCCACTTTTTTGATTTAGTAGGTTATCAATTTGCTGGGCTGTGTAATCAAGTTGAGTGGTTAAAAAGTTAAATAAACCAGGGTCAATATCGCCGCTACGTGTGCCCATTATCAGCCCCTCTAGAGGCGTTAGTCCCATGCTGGTATCAACACTCTTACCATTTTTAATAGCGCATACAGAACAGCCGTTGCCTAAGTGGGCACTAATAAAATTGCTTTGCTCGATAGGTTGCTCAAGTAACTTTGCTGTTTGCCCTGCAACATAAAAATGACTTGTGCCGTGAAAACCATAACGCCTAACACCAAACTCGGTGTACAACTTATATGGAAGAGCGTAAAGAAAGGCAACTTCATTCATAGTTTGGTGAAATGCAGTATCAAACACCGCGACTTGTGGCAAACCTTCAAACGATGCCTGCGCCGACGATATACCTAGTAAATTAGCGTGCCCATGAAGCGGCGCAAGCGTTGCCGACTGTGTAATGCCTGCAATTACTTTTTCGTCAATCAATACCGATCGCGTAAAGTGCTCGCCGCCATGTACAACACGATGGCCCACTGCGATAAGTTGCTCGTCTAAGTTGTGATCTTTTATTAAGCTTACAAGCGTATTTATAGCCTCAGCATGTGCTTGATTAGCCGCTAAGTCGATAACTGTTTTAGTACCATTAAATTTGTATTTAATAGAGGGTGCTTTAGCGCCTAAGCGTTCAGCAAGACCTGAAATGATTTCGTGACCATCGTTCGCATCAATAATGGCAAACTTTAAGCTAGAGCTACCACAATTTAAAACTAAAACGTGTTGTGATTCAGGAGAGGTTGTTGGCATAGATTCAATTTCCATAAACAAATTTAGTAAGTAAACGTTAGTACGTAATCGTTACACTTACGGTATTAAATAAAGCTAAAACAATTGAGTGTTCAACTGCAAAGTGGTTAACGCAATGTTAAATACTTTACCTTAATTAAGATGTTTAAGTTAGGATTGTTCGCCATTAAAAGGTAAATTTAAGCTGTTTTACTGAGAAAGTGTAACTCTTTCATTTTGTGTTACACTTTGCGTATAGCTCGTTTTTCCATTGTATTTAAAAGCAGTATCTGTGAGGAGTCATGATGCAAAAAAGTGTGATGTCACAACTACAAACTGGCCGTTTGTATGGTAAAAAATGGCCAATGCGCAAAGAGCTTGCGCCTTTGTTTTTAGAGTTTAGAGTAATTAGAGCGACTGAGCTTGCCATTACAGTAATGCCAATATTAGCCATGCTAACATTGTTTTTTCAGCTAAATTACTTAGGTTCTGATTTTTTACCACAAGCCATTGCGAGTGCATTATTTTTTATATCTCTACCATTACAAGGCTTGTTTTGGTTAGGTAAGCGAGCGCAAACGCCTTTAGAGCCTGCGATGCAAAAATGGTATAACGAGCTGTACACTAAAATGGCTGCTAATGGATATCAAACGCAGTTAAGTGATAACAAGCCCCGTTATATGGAGCTTGCCAATTTACTTAAAGATATGTTTGATAAAATGGACAGGGCGTTTACTAAAGAGCAGTTTTAGAGAGTTACATCATTATCTATTTTGGTAAACTGAGTAATATAAAACGATAAGGTGACAGTGTGTTCACCTTTTTCTTCGAGTGCTGTCCAGTGCTCGGGTCTAAATTTCCATGCAAATGGCGTCATCATTATTAAGTTTTTAATATCAGTAAAGCTAAGCGCTACATGCTCTGTTAAAAGGATCTGCTCTGATTTTTGAAACCCTTTTGGAGTGGCTATTTCAGTATGTTCGTTTACTTCTGAATATATATACGATTTTAGCTCTTTTAAATGACAGGGTCCTGGGCTTGCAACCACTAATATTGCGTTTTGATTTGCTAGGCGTTCAAGCTCTTGCTCAAACAAAGGTGCAAATACACTTACAAGTACATCAGCAAATTGGCTTTTAAAGGGCGCTTGGCTGATTGATGCCACACTAAATTGGCAATTAGGGTAGCGCTTAGCTGCATATTTAACCGCTGATTTTGAAATGTCGACACCGTATACAACAGCATTTGTTTTATTTGCGATTGCTTGGGTATAAAACCCTTCACCGCATCCTAAATCAATAATAGTATTCGCACTTATATTACTAATTATATCGCTAAGATTTCGTTGTAAGAAGCCATAATAACCACGCTCTAAAAATGCGCGTCTGGCTTGTACCATTTCAAGTGAATCACCCGGTTGTTTTGAATTTTTCTGTTGCACAGGCAGTAAATTAACATAGCCTTCTTTAGCAAAATCAAAGCTGTGGTTGTTAGCACAACGAAGTGTTGAATCAGTTTTCAAAAGTGCTAGGTTACACAGCGGGCATTGATATTCAAGACTCATGAGCCTAGGTAGTCCTTATCGTAAAAAGTTTTTACCCAATGCGGGCGATAGGTGATCATAATTGTTATAGCCATGCCGTTGAGCATTGCTTCAGGAAACCAAATTATGGCACTTAAATAAACGTAGTTATCTGCAAGTTCTTGCCAATTGTATTGCCCTATAGCTAAGTAAAATAAAGCACCTAGGCTTATTTTTATACAGGCTATAAATCCTGCGGTTATAAACGCACAAACAAATATATAAACAAAAAAATGACGAGGTAAATATTGGTAACTAATTATAAAGCCAAGATAGCTCAATAAAATAGGAATAAACGCACCAATAAGCAGTTGTACTGGTAACAGCTCAAGTTCAATTTGACCAAAGGCAGCGAGTAGGGCTGTGGCAAGTAGGCTACTTAAAATAGTCAATCGCCAGCCTAAAATTAATGTAGCAGCCGTAACACCTAGGATGTGTAAATCAAGGCCAGTTAAAATGCCAGCCTTTATTCGCCAAAGCACTGCAAACACTAACGCACACGCAAGTACGCTAGTTTGACGGACGGGCGTACTAAGCAATGTTTTATATGTTTTTTTATCAAAGCTTAATAGAGCAATAATAATTACAAGAGCCCAAAGTAGCCCCTGTATTGTTAGGCTTAGCATAATAATTACTTAAATGTTGACCATATAGGGGCATGATCTGACGGTTTTTCAATACCGCGAAGTTCGTAATCAATACCTGTATCTATGCAGCGTGCTGCAAGCTCATTGGTTGCAAGCACTACATCTATACGAAGTCCTCGATTATCTACAAACCCTTTAGAGCGATAGTCAAACCACGAGTATTGATCGTCTGTTTCGGGGTTTTGCTCTCTAAAGGTGTCTTTAAAACCCCAATTAAGTAATGTTGCAAGCCATTCACGCTCTACCGGTTGAAAAGAACATTTACCCGTTTTTAACCAACGTTTAGCATTTACGTCGCCAATACCAATATCTAAATCGGTAGGTGATATGTTGATATCACCCATAACGATGACGTCTTGATCGGGTGTGTGATTGGTTTCAAGGTGTGTCATTAAATCTTTATAAAATTGACGTTTATAAGGGAATTTAGTTTCGTGATTAATATTATCACCTTGTGGGAAATAGCCATTCATGACAGTAAGGTCGCGACCGTTTTCTTGTTCAACAGTGACGCTTATCATGCGTTTTTGCGATTCATCTGTATCGGTGGCAAAACCTTTTAAGACCGATTTAGGCTCTTTTTTGCATAACATAGCTACGCCATAATGCGCTTTTTGACCATGAAAGTAGACGTGATATCCCATTTTTTGTACATCTTCTAATGGGAATGCTTCGTCGTGAACTTTAATCTCTTGCAAGCCAATAACGTCTGGTTGATGTTTGTCGATAATTGCTTGTAATTGGTGAAGACGAGCACGCAGACCATTGATATTGAAAGAAATCACTTTCATAAAATTTACCTTAAAATTGGTTCTATTTAATAGATTAAATTGTATCAGTAAATACGCGTACATAACATGACTGAATTGAGATAATAGCTGCGCAAATGTTGATCAAATGATGAGTAAAGTTTAAACATTGTGAATACAATATTAATTATTTAAATAAATAAAAAATTCAATTGAACTTAACTTTATTGAATATATAGTGCGCGAAATTCACTTTTTTAGCTCGTTCAAATAGGATCTCTCATGAAAACTCAACTACTTTTAGCCACTGCTTTACTAGCATCTGCAACTGCGTCAGCTCAAAGCAATACTTACTTTAGCCAAGATAACAAAATTGAGTCTAAGTTATGTGTACTAAGTGCAAACGAAGGCTTTAGCGTTGCTCGTAAAGAAGCTGCCCAGCACGGTGTTTACCTATCTCGTTTTTCTAAAAGCATTTTATGTAATGGTGAAGATATTCGTGATATTGCTAAAAAAACGACATTAAGCAACGCATCAGTTGAGAAAGTAGAAGTATTTGCAAAAGACGCCCAACAAGAAACTCAATTATGTATGACGGCTTTAAAACAAGGTTTAGCACCTGTTCGTCAAAAAATTGGTAACCTAAACTCATTAAAATGTAATGGTCAAAACGTTACTGAGTTTGTTAAACGCTACCAAAACGCAGCAATCTAATTGTTAGCTTAACTATATAAGTAAAATTGAAATGCCTGGTTTTTACCGGGCATTTTTTTGCAAAAATTACAAGGTTGTTTGCAAAGCTTGCAAGCTTAACTTATTGAAACTGTTTAATAAATATACCGACCGAGATTAAGTTATTGATTATTATAAGTTAACTATTATTGGCATTGGATTTGTATTAGTTAAAGTGACATTTAATTAATTACGAAGGATACGTCTTATGAAAAAGTTAACATTAGCAGCCACTATTTTAGCATCATTAAGCCTAGCGGCTTGTTCATCTAATCAAGGTCTTGAAAGAATAGACAGTGACTTTGCAAGTTTAGATAATGATAGCGATGGCTACATCTCAAAAGTTGAAGCTGATGACGATAGCATTTGGGGCCATTTTTCAAATATTGATACCAATATGGATAACGAAATTAGCCGCAAAGAATTTAACACTTATATGAAGCTTAATAATGGCAAAGTAGCCACTGATTCTGAAGTAAGTGAGTCGGCATTTAAAGCTGAAATTGCTAAATTCGATAAAATTGAAAGCAGTTTTTCAAGCTTAGATAACGACAGCAATGGCTATATCTCGGTAGTTGAAGGTAACGATGATGATATTTCAAATCATTTTGGTTACATGGATAAAAACCAAGATAAGCGCATCAGTAAAAGCGAGTTTATGGGTTACATTAAAAAATACGGTAACGCAGTAGCTGAAGATGATGCATTAGAAGCTTTTAAAAGTAACTAATAGTTACCATTTTAGTAAGTAAGATTAAAGCCAGTGCTAGTCACTGGCTTTTTTGTGTTTTAAATTTAGTTATTTGATAGATATATTTTCCTAGTTTGGTGTTGTTCTGTCATAATAGATGGCTGTGTATTTTTATTTGTTAAGAGTGTGTATGGCGGGTCGGCGAATTAGTGATGAACAACTAGTTGAGATCATTGAAGCAGCTATTTTTGTTGCAGATAAGCCTGTTAGTAAACGCCACCTCAAAGACATCGTATTAATAGATTTAGCTATTTCTATGGCACGAATAAATGACGCAATAGATACAATACAAGAACATTTTCAAACTCGTGGTATTCGCTTAGTTGAAGTGGGTAGTGGGTATCGGTTTCAGGCATGCAGTAGTTTAAGCCCTTGGTTAAATAACTTGTGGCAAGAACGCGCACCAAAATACTCGCGTGCTTTACTGGAAACATTATCACTTATTGCATACAGGCAGCCCATTACACGCGGCGAAATTGAGCAAGTAAGAGGTGTTACTACGGGTTCGAATATTATTAAAACCTTACTCGAAAGAGAGTGGGTTAAAGTGGTAGGGCATAAAGAGGTTCCGGGAAAGCCGGCTTTATATGCAACTACTAAGCAATTTTTAGATTATTTTTCGTTAACTGGACTTGAAAATTTACCTGCGTTGCCAACAGAGCAGCAAAGTAAAATTAACCAGTTATTGAGCGATCCTTCTGTGAGAGAACCATCCGAATGAGTATTATACAAGGTGAAAAGTTACAAAAAGTCTTAGCCCGTGCAGGCGTAGGCTCACGCCGTGAAATGGAAAAATACATTGACGCAAACCGCGTTAGTGTAAACGGTAAAGTGGCAAAGTTAGGTGACCGTGTTGAAGAAACCGATTTGATTCGTGTTGACGGACACAGTGTAAAAATCGAAGAAAAAGCAGACCGAATCTGTCGTGTGATTATGTATAACAAACCAGAAGGTGAGTTAAGCACACGTAAAGATCCTGAAGGGCGTCGTACTGTATTTGACCGACTTCCTCGTATTGATGGCGATCGCTGGATTGCGGTTGGTCGATTAGACGTCAATACATCGGGTTTAATGCTTTTTACAAACGATGGTGAACTAGCAAACCGTTTAATGCACCCAAGCTATGAAGTAGAGCGTGAATACTCTGCACGTGTATTTGGTGAAGTAACCAATGAAACGGTTAAAAACTTACTACGTGGTGTTGAGCTTGAAGATGGTCCAGCCAAATTCACGACTGTAACCCCTATGGGTGGCGAAGGCGTTAACCGTTGGTTTAACGTAACGTTAAATGAAGGGCGTAACCGTGAAGTTCGTCGTTTATGGCAGTCTCAAGATGCGGAAGTATCTCGTCTTATTCGTATTCGTTACGGTAAACTAGAGCTTGATAAGCGCGTGCCACAAGGTGGTTGGATGGAGTATGATTTAGAAACAGTAAACTACTTGCGTAAAACCGTTAAATTAGGCCGCGAAACACAAACTAAGCTTTCTGTTATGCCTGAAAAACGCAAAGATAAACGCGCTAAAATCAACCAAATTCGTAAAGCAGTTAAAAAACACAATCAGCGTGTTAAGCCGACTAAACGTAAATAATCAATTAGTTATTTATTGAACACAAAAAAGCCGCTAATTGCTAACACCATTCAGTTAAGCATGCTTTGACTTAATGGTGTACCGAGTTTTTGAAATTCGAACGGTCCTACTTTTGG